>JABDFY010000011.1:5671-59121 GCA_013286365.1 Alphaproteobacteria bacterium | reverse complement strand
ATGGCCCACAGCAACATTGGCCGAGCCTGTCGAGCTGGCATAGAGCGCCTTGTAACCAACGGCTGTGTTCTGCGTTCCTGTCGTGCTGCTATAGAGAGCCTGATTGCCCAAGGCCGTCGCATTGCCGCTTGAGTTAGTATAAAGCGCCTCATAACCAATGGCCGTACCCGTGCCACTAATATTATCATACATAGCCTGGTAGCCCACAGCTGTTGCGTTCGCGCCGGTTTGATCAGATTGCAGAGCTCCCGCACCAACAGCGACATCGTTAGCGGCCCCAGTTGTCGTACTGATGAGAGCGCTCGGACCAAGAGCAAGATTGGTTGTGCTTATTGGCTCTGAGATTCCATTCGCACCACTGATATCAATCGCGCCATAGACATCCAAGGCAGCCGCTGGTGACGCTGTTCCAATGCCGACAGAGCCGCGGAACAAGCCGTTGCCATTGGCCCCAAAGGACACAGCGGCATTAGTATCCGGGGTGGAGCTGTTGGCGTTATTGGCGGGGTTGGATGAAAAAATGCTAAGCCAGCCGCCGGTCTTGACCGCCATCGTATAACTGGCGATGCCGATATCATATGTGGTGCCATAAAGTCCCAATATCCATCCGCCATTCGTTCCTGTCGCAGGCGGAGTGCTGGTGACGGCAGCATTGTTAAAAATAGTCATTACTTGGCTGCCAGCGTAAGTGTTCCCGCCGAGGCGAATATTACCGCTGGTGTCGACATAAAGCGGCGCCTGAGTTAGTCCCGATTGATATAAATAGAAGTCATTCGTTCCATTGCCAGCATAATCCGTCCCGAATTCCCATGCTCCAATTCCATTCTTAGCTAAACTTACGCTGGCTTGGCGGTTTGACGTGTTATTGATTGAGAAGGTGCCATATTGTGCGGAAGAATCCACATCAAACACAGTTTCTCCCCCGGAAACAGCCGAACCGACGATCTGAAGTTTATAAGCAGGTGCTGCCGTCCCGATCCCGACAGAACCAGTTGTGGTGATGGTCAACGCCGTAGAACCGCTCGTGCTAAATGCCAGTGCGTTCGTTGACGGTGAATACATGCCGTTCACTGGTAGGGCTGCTGTAGTGGTAAGGCCGATTGCGCCTGTCACGTCAAGTCTATCCGGAGGAGCCGTTAGCCCAATTCCAACGTTACCCGTTCCATCCAGCGTCATAACTTGAAGTGAGCCCACCGATGTTATGGCATCGACGCCATAGTGCCAGACATAAAAATCAATTGCATTTCCACTTAAGGCACTCCCCATGTGGCGAGACTTAATTGCGTGAGCGTAGTTAAATCCATGACCACCAGCCCACGAAAGAACAATCTGGTTGTTTCCAGAAGTATTATTATTGTTTCCATTTTCTAAATTTAAAGCATTGAAGGCCGTAGTGCCGCCCACAGATGGGCTCACAACATCAAGCTCTGTCACTGGCACCGCCGTTCCGATCCCGACAGAGCCTGTGGTGGTGATCGTCATCTGGGTGCTGCCGTTGGTAGCGAAGCTTAAGGCCCCAGCGCCACCGTTGATATTGATGCCAGCCGATGTTCCCGCAACACCAATGGTGGGTGCAGCACTATTGCCACCGGTGATGGTAAGGTATGTGTTGGCACCAGCTGTACTCAGGAAGCGCACAGCTTCAACGCCTTCGGTCGCTATAGATAGGGTGCCTGTCGTTGCTTGAAAGAGGCCCGTCGATAGATCGGTCGCAACAGCAAGACCAGGGGCTGAGACAGATCCCTTATTAAAGGTGTTGGCTAATTCAGAGGCGCCACCAAAATCAACCCAGGCCGTTCCGTCATAACCTTCAAATGTATTTAATGACGTGTTGTAACGCAACATGCCAGCGACGGGCGATGAGGGCTCCGTTGGTCCTTGCGGCAAGATGATGCTATCTGTGCGCGTCGTCATATCTAATGACGCTTGCGAGTTGATCGAAGATGAGCCAATGGCAACTCTGAGACCGGCTAGATCACCAAAGATTAAGTTACCGATATCAAGTTCATTGCTCGTTGCACTTGTTGTCGTATCAAGCGCACTTGATGTACCAATCAGGATGTTGTTGGAGCCGGTCGCTAAAGTTGTACTGGCAACACCCTGACCAATGATCACGTTCGAGGAACCAGTAGTGACGGCAAGTCCAGCTTTTTGACCCAATGCCGTATTTGATGCCGCTGTTGTTGCAATATTTTCAAGGACACTGTCACCCAAGGCCGTATTGTCGTTACCATAAGGATTGTTCCCCGCACCAGCCCCCATCATGGCGGCATTGCCAACGGCGGTATTGCTGCTTCCCAAGTTTCGCTGCATGGCTTGGTTACCAATGACCGTGTTGGAAACGCCCGTCGTCGAAGCAGTAAGGGCGTCATAACCCATCACCGTATTAGCGCTACCGTTTGAAGAATTCAGGGCTGCTTGATAGCCGAAAGCGGTGTTGGCGAGACCATTCTCCGAAGACAAGGCAGAATAACCAACAGCTGTGTTGTAAGTTCCGGTTGTAGTGGCGAAAAGAGCGTCATTACCGATGGCCGTATTATATGCGCTGCTTGTTGATTGTGAAGGAAGGGCGGCGCTGCCGACAGCAATACTTGTGACGTCAGCGCCCGAATGCGGCAGCGCAAGAACAATATTCCCACCAATGCGATATTGTGTTGATGTATTGATATCGCCTGCCACGGACAGCGGGTATGAAGGCGTGGATGTTCCGACCCCGACATAGCCCGTCGTAGAAATATAAAGGTCTTGACGAGTAAAGCCAGAGTCTGCCGAGAATATGATCGCCCCAGAGCGGCTGTTGAAAATAAACTGTCCAGGCAACGAGCTATTCAGTATGCGACCTGCGGTGGCGGCAATCCCTGTAAGTGCAGTGCCGCCTGAAGAGCTTTCATAATTTATACCGGCTTGGGCATTGCCGCTTGATCCTGTTGTAAATATCGTGATCCCTTGGGCACCGGTACCCGTGATATAAAGATTGGATGATGTTACAGAATCCCCTGAAGCAATTGTCAGAGGGGTGTTTGGTGTTGCTGTACCAATACCGGTATTGCCGTTTTTCAGAACAGTAAAAGCATTGGCTAAAACGTTCGTCGCACTTCCAATACCGATTTCAAACAGAGGATCGGTTGAAACCCAACTCGTTGCCGTGCCGCCGCCGACATTGTTTTGCCCAATCACAGTATCTTCGTAGGCAGCAGCGTTTGTAGTGAGCCCCATTGATGTACTGTACTCACCTGAGGCCGTTGTGCTGTAGCCAAGGGCTGTGCTGTTGGCGCCCGTAGCCTGCGACCACATTCCGATTGCCGTGCTGTCATTACCTGAAGCAACCGTATTTTCGCCCATCGCTAAAGCAGCGGTGCCCGAGGCGATTTCGTGAAAGCCAATAGCAGTACTGAAGCTGTTTGACGCGGTCGAAGTAGAACCAAGTGCAATACTGTTGCTACCTGAAGCAACCGTGCTTTGACCCAACGCTACGCTGTACTGACCGGAAGCTGTATCGGTTCCCATGGCTATTGTTGGTGAGGTGCCAGTTGTGGCCAACGTTAAGGCTGTTGTCCCGCCAATTTGTAAATTCATGGCGCCCGCGCCTGCCGTGGTAAGCGTCAGACCCTCAGGACCACTGGAAACGCCAGCAACACCTATTATTGGTGCATTACCAAGTGTCGCTGGTGTAATGGTTACATAGTCCGCACCGCTTGCAACGGTATTGAACTGAATGGCTTGAACGCCTTCTGCAGCCACACTCAATGTGCCGGTTGTCGACTGGAATAATCCGGTTGATAAATCGGTTGCCACTGCAAGACCGGGTGCCGTGACAGTGCCGGCATTAAATGTATTCGCTAAAGATCCGCTAGATCCCGCAAATGAATTCCAGCTCGTGCCGTTATAACCTTCAAACGCATTGCTTGTGGTATTAAAGCGGATCATGCCTTCCGCCGGTGTCGTTGGGCGGTTGCCACTTGTGCCTAACGGCAGTACCATGCTGCTATTGGTAGCTGATGTATTGGCGCTTAGATCAAGGATACTATCTGTTGTAACACTTGTGCCACCGATGCTTACCGGACTAGCAAGCTCAAGGATACCTGCCACGCCACTACCACCACCCGATGCACCTGCCGTTACGACAACATTGCCGCCGTTTTTGCCGGATCCAACACCTGCAGCACCGGTAATATTTACAGCACCACCAGCACCACTTGTTGGTGTGCCGCCAATAAGTGTTATAGCGCCGCCATTACCACTTGAGCTGCCGCCGGCACCGCCTGTGATTGTAATCGCACCACCCGCCGATGTTGCTCCACCGGTACCGGCTGCGATACTGATAGTGCCAGCAGCACCCGAGCCGGTTGAGGCGCCGCCATCAAGGATCAAATTGCCGCCAGCTTGGTTACTGCCAACACCAGCTGCACCTTCGATGGTTACAGCGCCGCCAGCGCCTAATGCTAGAGACGTGCCACCTTCGACGGTTACAGCGCCGCCATTACCGGTGCCGGCAAATGATGCATTGCCTTCGCCACCAGAAATTGTTACCGCTCCGCCTAAACCACCCCATGCACTCCCGCTACCACCAGCAATATATATAATGCCGCCAGGGCCAGCCACACCAGCGCTACTAGTGCCACCAACAACTGCGATCTCACCGCCACCGCTTGCACCACCTACACCGCCATTAATTCCTACACTTCCTCCTATAACAAAACCTTGGCCACCACTTAAAGTTACTGAACCTCCCGTTGTAGTGCTTTCTCCAGCATTTATAGTAACATTACCTGAAACGCCCGAGGAGATGTTCTGACCGGCGACCATTGTGATATTTCCTGCTGTTCCGGAACCCGTCGAATTGCCCGAATTCAGTATTAGCGCACCACCATTTTGGTTTGTGCCGACACCTGACGAAGCTTGAACAGTCACAGCACCACCGGCACCGCTTGTTGGCGTGCCACCGGTAATTGATATGGCGCCACCGGCGCCGCTTGAGCTACCCCCGGCACCGCCCGCGATAGTTGTGGCGCCACCTGCCGATGTCGCTCCACCAGCGCCGGCTGCAATGCTTATCGTACCTGCGGCGCCCGAGCCAGTTGATGCGCCACCATCTAATGTCAAATTACCGCCGGCTTGATTACTACCGACGCCAGCGGCACCTTCGACGGTTACAGCACCGCCAGCACCTAAGTTTTGAGACTGTCCACCTTCGACGGTTACAGCGCCGCCATTTCCAGTGCCTCCCAGAACCGCCCAACCTTCGCCACCTTCTATAGTAACGGCGCCGCCGGCGCCGCCAAAGGCACTTCCCATACCTCCATTGATAGCTACGGCACCGCCCGCTGTGGCGCTGCTCGCATTGCTTGTGCCACCGAATATAGAGACGACGCCACCACTACCTTGGCTCGTACCAGTGCCAGCGTATATTCCAATATTTCCAGCTGCAGTATTTGCTGAATTACCCGCATATAAATTTATGGATCCTCCGCCAGCGAAAAGCGATTGGCCGCCATTGAGCGTTACATTACCTCCGGCTGAGTAGGTGCTAGGTCCAGCCGTGATATTAACGGCTCCGGCTGTGCCCGTGGAAGTCTGACCGGCAAGCATTGTAATATTTCCAGCCGCACCAGTACCTGTTGCATTGCCGGCGTTAAGTGTTAAGGCACCACCATTTTGGTTTGTGCCAACACCGGCCGAGCCTTGAACAGTCACAGCACCACCGGCACCTGCCGTGGGCGCACCGCCTTGCAATGTAACAGCACCACCATTGCCGCTTGTGGCACCGCCGGCTGCACCCGTGATGGTCGTGGCACCTCCGTTATTTGTGCCGCTTGCAGATCCAGCATTGATAGTGAGACCCGTTGCTGTGCCCGCCACATTAATTGTAGGTGCCGCACTGTTACCGCCAACGACAGTTACATAGGTATTATCGCCGCTGCTGTTCAAAAAGCGTATCGCCTCACCGCCTTCGGCAGCTATAGAAAGTGTTCCCGTTGTGGCTTGGAACAATCCTGTCGAGAGATCTGTTGCGACAGCAAGGCCGGGGGCAGAAACCGTGCCATGATCAAATGTGCTGGCTAGAGTTCCAACGGTGCCACCAAAATCCACCCAACCCGTTCCGTCATAGCCTTCAAATGTATTAAGGTTTGTATTGTAACGGATCATACCAACGGCTGGGTTTGTTGGCTCGGTCGGTCCTTGTGGCAAGATCAAGCTATCTGTGCGGCTCGTCATATCGAGCGATGCTTGTGAATTAATCGAAGGTGATCCGATGCTCAACCTTAATCCTGATAAATCACCAAATAACAAGCCACCAATATTGAGCCAATTATTTGTCGTACTCAGTGGTGTATCAATAGTACTGCTTGTTCCTATCAAGATATTATTTGAGCCCGTTTGTAGTGTTGTGCTCGCAACGCCTTGACCCAAGATTAAGTTCGAGGCTCCAGATGTAACTGTATAACCTGCGCTCTCTCCAAGGGCCGTGTTATTCGATCCAGTAGAAACGCTGGTCGTGCCATACAAGGCGTTAAATCCGATGGCGGTATTAGAGCTACCGGTGGCAAACTCTCCACTGAATGTACCAACGCCTGTATTGAAGTTGCCGCTGACAAGGCCAACAAAGGATCCCCGTCCTACACCTATATTGTTGGTGCCTGTTGTCACATTTTGCAATGCATGAAAACCCAAGGCGGTATTATCAGAGCCTGTAGTAAGAAACCTAAGTGTCCGTGCACCCACCGCCACGTTAGATAAATTGTCGGTCGATGTGGAGCTTAAGGCCTCCCATCCTATGGCCACATCCTGAGCGCCACCTTTTGCTTGATACCCAATAATCGTAGCGCATGTTGTGGTGCTCAAGGCAGTATCGGTTGTGTTATCGACACCAATCAAAATATTGCCCGATCCCGTGGCAAGCGTCGTGCTACCCACGGAATTTCCTATGATTGTGTTGTTGGTGCCATTCGTTATGGCGTAGCCCGCCGCATAGCCAAGCGCCGTATTATATGTGCCGGATGTTACGCCACCCAAGGCAGTACCGCCTACACCCACATCATTTATAGCGCCACTCACTGCGCTGCCAAGCGCGCCAGGACCTACAGCTAGATTGGTCGCGTTGATGACAGGCTCTGCGAGAACTGTAGTACCATTGATTTGTACCGCTCCAGATGCCGACACAATATTCAGATTACCGGTTATGAGATTAAGATTGCCCGTCCCTTTGGGCGTAAGGGCTATGCTGATATTGCTGTCGATACTGCTCGCGGCACCCAGTGTGATAACGCCAGGGCTCCCTGACGCCCCCGGTTGAATGGTTAGGTAATCAACTGCGTTCGTCGTGGTCAAGAATCGCACCGCTTCGACACCTTCAGCCGATACGCTCAGCGTTCCTGTTGTCGCTTGGAATAAACCCGTTTTGTTGTCGGTTACAACGGAAAGCCCTGGTGCCGTCACCGTACCGGCTGGAAAAGTATTTGCCGTAATGCCGCTACCGCTTGATGAGGCAGCAAGCGTTGACCACTCAGTGCCGTCGAAACCCTCAAAGACAGCCGTATCGGTATTGAACCGAAACATGCCGGCAACGCCTATTGGGCGCGCCGCTACTGAGCCTTGCGGCAGTAAAATACTGCTGTTGTTCGTTGTGTTGTTGCTACCAAGATCAAGGGCCGTACCGCCGTGAATGGTCGTTGAGCCAATACCAACATGGTCTCCTGCGAGATCGGCAAAAATAAGATTGCCGATATTCATCCAATTACTCGAGCTGCCAGTGGTTGTATCAACAAGGCTAGACGTGCCGATCAGAATATTATTTGATCCTGACTGCAGCACTGTACTGCCAACAGAAGGACCCAAGACGAGATTGTTCGAACCGACCGTTAAAGCAGCGCCGGCACCAGCGCCGAATGAAGCGTTGGTGGTGCCTGTCTGTAGACTATAGAGGCTGTTTAATCCGACGGCTGTATTAGTGTTGCCGCCGTTATTGGTAAAGAGAGCGCCAGTACCAATGGCCGTGTTGCCTGAGTCTGTCGTACTCGCCGAAAGCGCTTGCATGCCAATCGCGGTATTAGAGCCGCCAGAGACATTGGCCGATAGCGCTTGAAAACCCAGAGCCGTATTTCTGTTACCGCTTACTTCTGAACCAAGCGCGGAATAGCCTATGCCCGTATTATAGGGACCGTTTGTCAAAGCTTTCAATGCTAGGTAACCCACGGCCGTTGAGCCGCCAGTCGTCGCTGAAGAAAGCGCTTGATAGCCAACGCCAACATTCCCAAGTCCTGTTGTTGTTTGAGCCGCTAAAGCACCATTACCAACCGCAATACTCGTCGCATCCGTGTTAGATGCGGGATAAGCGAGCACATTTGTTCCACCAAACTGCACAGCCCCAGCTAAGATATTGAGATTGCCGTTACTCACATTGACATTGCCTAAGCCTTTCGGTGTCAAGGCAAGCGTGATGTTGCTATCGGTACCGCTTCCGGCTCCTAGCGTAACGACACCAGGGCTTCCGGATACACCCGGCGTTACAGTTAGAAAATCAACTCCACCGGTTGCCGTTAAAAACTCTACCGCAGCTATGCCTTGAACAGCGATGCCGAATGCATTTCCGCCAGCTGGACGATAAATGCCAGTCGCAGTTTCATTGGTGAAGAAAAGTCCAGGCGCTACAACAGTACCGTCGGGTATAGAAATTGAGCCTGTTATATTACCGGTGACATTGCCGGTTAAATTGCCCGTGACGTTACCCGTGACGTTACCCGTTAGATTGCCGACAAACCCGCCGGTAGCAGCAACAGAATCGGCGAATGTTGCATTACCGGTTGCACGCGTGATGGTCAGCGCAGGCCCAATTAAAGTTCCGCTGTCGTCGTAACGATTGATGGTAAAATCGGATCCTGAATTGCTGCCGGTTTCAGAATTCGAATTGGTGGTGATTGTCCAACGTTCACTCGTAGCCCCTGTCGTGAATTGTATTTCACGGCTAGTGCCAGCGGCCCCTTCGATGCGAATATTGCCAACCAGATCGAGGCGTTGATTAGGCGTTGTCGTACCAAGGCCAAGATAGCCTAGGTTATTGAGGACAGCTACCGTATTGCCACTGGTTGTAAATGTCAGCACGCCACCGCCATTTGGGCTTGCTGTTACGCTGTCGCCACTGCCGTCATTGATGGAATTAGCCGATGTCACATCATTGGCAGCGCAAATACGGCCATCGGCGCAAACTGTGCCCCAGTTGTAAGTACCGGCATAGCCACCCGTCGTGCCGATCTGATTTAATTGTGAACTCGTCACAGAATAAAGAACGAGATCGGATCCGGGAATTAAATTGGATGTCAGCAATGATAAACTCAGCGGACCGCCAGAGCTGGATGTTACGCCAAGATTATAAATGGCATCAGCTGCATCGCTGGCACCGGTGCCGCCAAGACTTACGGGAACGACAGTGCTCACACCCGATGCGGTGCCAGTGACGTTGCCTGTAACGTTACCCGTTAAGGGACCAACAAAAGCCGCCGCCGTAACTGTACCGGCTGTAAAAGTAGCATTGCCGGCAGGACTCGACAGATTGCCCGTTAAGGCGAGCGTACTCGCGAGCGTCGTGGCACCTGTGACATTGAGTGTGCTGTTTAAAGTCGAGGCCCCCGACACATTCATGTTGCCGGAAAGTGTCGTATCGCCCGTCACGGCGAGCCCTCCGCCAAGCGTTGTGGCTCCCGTCACAGCAAGCCCGTTATTGAGCGTCGAGGCCCCGCTCACAGCAAGGGCGCCGCTTAACGTCGAGGCTCCCGACACATTCAAGGCACCGGACAGCGTCGAGTCGCCTGTCACACCTAGCGTGCTGCTTAGCGTTGTTGCCCCAGTTACAGCCAGCGTGCTGTTCATTGTGGCCGCTCCCGACACACTGAGCGTGTCCGAGAACGATCCTGTCGTACCGCTAATCGAACCACCGATAACACTGCCGTTCAGTGTGCCGAAAAAACCTGGCGATGTGATGGTACCTGTGAATGCAGCGTCGCCGGTGGCGCGCGTCAATGTTAGCGGTGTACCAAGCAAGGTTCCGGTATCGTTGTAATTTTGTAGAATGAGATCGGAGCCGACATTGCTACCACCTTCGGGGGACGTACTAGCGGCAAGCACCCAACGGAGAGTTGGCGTACCGCTGCCATTTACCGTGTCATATTGCAAAGCACGGCTTGTGCCTGCGGCACCTTCTAGCGTGACGACACCACTTGAGCCGCTACTTCCGACAGCTAGATTGTTTTGGATAATTGCTGTGCCCGCCGATGGATTGAGCGTCGAGTTGCCGGTGACAGTAAGAGCGATGGCATTCAACGTACCGGTATCAGAAACAAGAAGTTGAGTTCCTGTTTGGCCGTAGTGAACATCGTTAGTATCCGCTTGCCAAATAGCAGCGCGTTGAATGGCAGAACCCACGGCAAGTTCTAAAATCTGGTCATCACCGACAGCTGCCGTATTACCGCAATAGGTTTGCAGTATGCCATCAGGCCCAGCAGAAATGACCATAAACGCCGGTGCCGATGGATTGCTGCGAGCATTTTCCCAACGACAATAAATATAAAAATGACCGTAAGGATCAAGCTGCTTGAGGCCTGAGCCCGGCGCAAAAACACCAACTTCAGTTGGTCCTCCCGTCGATCCAGCTAGCGCATAATTGGTCGGCAGATGAACGGCATCGGATGGTGCAACGCTTGCAAACGGCATCGCCTTGGTGGGCGTTGCGGCACAGTTTCCTGATGCACTTCCAGCTTGCGGCGGACAGAAGAGCGTAGCGTCGGCACTCAGAACAGCTGTTGCAGCGAGTGTCGTCGTCGATCCATTGATATCATTTTGCGTTGTGATGTTCTGCGTCAGTTGAACGTTGCTACGCAGGATCTGGCTGTAGCCACTAAATAACACGCCAGCGCCGACACCGATCAAAGCGAGCATGTAGAGTATGGGCGCAAGTGCGAAGCCAGCGCGCCAATGCAAGAAGCGCACTTTGCTTTTCAGGTTGGTGCGACGAATTTTCGACGCCTGACCCTCGCTCATTCTTACTCCCTGACCCGAACTTCCTTTCGGCAGGTCTGCGGCCTCGCCTTAGTTACAAGGAGAGCGCAAATCCGACTGCGTGCAGCCCAAGACAAGTCGAGATACCGGCGCAATTCGGCGACGACACGCAACTCCCTGAAACGGCAGGTTAAATGTGCGTTCTAATCGTTAAGATTTGGTTCAAGCCAAGACAGGCGTATGACCTTCGATTTTGGCTTTGCCCCAAGCTACAGCAAAAACCCAAAATCATGGTTAGAGGCAGTTAACCCATGCCCCGTGCGAGCAATAGAAATACGCCAGACTTTACTAAAATGCTCAATGAATGACATAATTTCGGTGTCGAAATGGACGGCCTCAAAAGCCGGTTAGATGGCTCACATGAGTCTAGCTAATGAATCGTGCCAGCTGTGCCAACGATAACCCAATTGTCATCTTCCTGACGAATAGCGCGTACTTCGCCAATGCCGGGGGCCTTATCGCCAACCCTTACAGCCACCAGATCGGGTGTCTCGGCCGTTGCTGAAATCCAGGCTGTATCAGGAGTTGCGGCACGTAAAACCCAATGTTTGTTGTCAGAAACATTGTTTTGTTTTTTGACCTTTGTGGCAGTTATGGGGTGCGCCTTATTTATCGCAGGCGGTGCGCGTCTATGGGCGCTTGTGGTCCTCACGGCAACTGGTTTTTCTGCCGCACTTTTTGCTTGAATGGCATTGAGCTGATTTTCAATTTTATCTAACCGACTATCCAGTGAGAGCTGGCCACTGCTGCTGTTGTTCGCTGGTAGCTGCGTTGCCTTGGCTTGCACTTCAGTCAGTTCTTGAACCATTCGATCAAGCGATTGCCGCAAACTGTCCAACTGTGAATTGAGCGCATTGAGCCGCCCCTCTAAATCGCTTGCAGCGGATGGCGGCTGGACAACAGCCGCCGGGGAAGGGGGACGAATGAGCGGAACGGATGCAATCGGTTGTGAGGAAGTTGCTGTGGATTGAGGCGCTCCTGCCGCTGGCGCCTGCGTCACAGGTAAGGATGCGGCGGATGTTGTGGATGGTGGTGCGGGTTGCGTTGGTAGCTGCTCGGCATTCGCAGATGCTTGCTGATCGCCTTGTTGTAACGGTAATTTTGCACCCTGCATCAAGGTATCTTGAAACGAACTCTCATTGTCTGCCGCTTGGGTTGTTGTGGTGTACAAAGATAAATAGAGGACCATAATGACAGATACAACGAGCAAAGACCGCGCTCGCACGGGCGAACTAGAGGATTGGTTTAGCCGTTTATAAAGTTTTGGTTTCGGGGCCATGTCAATCTATCTGTTTTGGGATTTGGGGTGTCTGTATCTAGAAGTATTTTACATCGTAATCGATTGCATCCTATTTGTTAAGTCCTAGACGGAGAAGCGATCATAAGCAATCAAAAGAGCATATGTAGAACTTACCGCAGAAATGCTCTCATGGTGTACGGGGCCTATCAATATAGTTTTGACGCACTAGAAATGATTGAAAATAGTAGTTAAACGTCTAGAGACAAACGCTTTCTGTTAAAGAAGCCAGCTTTATTGAGTGCCATTATTCGTCTGCACGCAGTCGCTTAATGGAACGGTGATGATGGTTTTCGTATCACCCTCAACTTCAAATGAGTAATACAATGTCACCAAAACATGCGCCGTAAAGTATTTATAAAAGAGGGGGCACGCTAATTTGGTCAGCTGCGCTTGCTTGACATTAGCGTCCCACTCTTGGCTGGATTTGAACTCGGCATCGGCCGCGTACTTATACATCAAGCTGCCCGGGCCAAAACTCACATCCGTCAATGATAAATGCGGATCAAGCTTAAGCGGGAACTGATCTCGCATCTGTTTTATCGTGGTTATGAGCCCTGCCGTCTGGTAATTGTGGAGGCTCTGCCGCGAAGTCGTGAATACTACCATCGTCATCCAACCCAAGAGCGCTACCTCAGCAAGAGCAAGAAAGAAAAGCGCACCGCCTGCATTTTGTAATCGTGTCGCTTGATGATCGCGCACAACAAAGAGGATGAACATTATAAGAGAAATAAACCACGCGGCACCAACCATGCCATAGTTTAAGTGGTCATGCGGCGCAGGCTGAAAGGGATCGCCCGTAAACCTCAGATAGCCAAGCAACCCACCAACAAGAAGAAGTAATGCAAGATTAAATAGGATAAAGTATTTCACATAATTTTGGTTCTGGTCCAACTCGGAGGCCTCGGACGTCATACATTTATCCCTTCCAGTATCGAAAAACTCTCGTGGCTAAAACGAGGCAACGTCTGCTTCGCTCTTACAGCAACAAGTAACTTCTAGTCGTTTTTAATCTTAGCCGATATGTTATCCCCTGCTTAAAGTTAAACAACCAGCTAAGTGGGCTTCATACATAAACATATGCATCGTAATGTCTAGAGAGCCTTTTGTTAAGCCATGATCTAGCTAAGCATTTAATAAAAAACGGCTTTAGGATTGGTTGGATTTTAGCTATCTTATCTTCGCAAGGCTCTTCTCTCTCGTTCGCTTTAACCTTTGTTCAGTAAAATTCAAATATAATGCAACGCATGCGCTTTAAATATTTATCTCCTTATTCGGCTTCGCGACGTGGCTTTACGTTGACCGAAATGGCCATCGTGGTAGGCATCATCGGCCTTGTGCTTGGTGGGATTTGGGCAGCATCTGCCGCCGCCTACAGTGTGCTACGCGTCAATAGAGCTCATGAGGAAATAGATACGATCATCAATAACATGCGCCAGCTCTATGCCAGCAGCCCCACCATTCCCCCGGGTGATTTAACGGGCAGTGCCATGACCGCCGGCGTCTTTCCGGCTGACATGGTAACACCCGATGGTCTCATCGCAAACCCTTGGGGTGCGGGTCCTGAAGGCGTGGGTGGCATAAGTGTTGGTGCAGGTGGCGGTTGGGGAGGATGCCTGATGGGACTGCCTAACGGATTTCCTCCCAACATGTTTCAGATTGTGCTCTGGAAAATGGCCAATATCGATGAAATTCAGTTTTTGTCGGCCTATATCGGCGGCGCCAACGGCGATGTGGTCTGCCTCTATGCCGACTGCACAAACCTTCAAAACATGCAGCCCGTCAATATCAAAACGACAGACATAACGCCTTGCACCAACGCAAATAACGATGGCGATCCGTTTTCCAATGTTGTTCTTACAGTTCAAAAATAGATTTTGTGTGAGCTAAGATTGAGCCCTGCGGCAGAACAGGTTTTTTAGATACCCAAGCAGTGTCTTAGGCTGCTACCGTCAGCACATCGCCCAGTTTTCCCAGCAAATAATCGAGATCCTCAGGGCCAAAGTCCTCAAATTGTGTAAGTACGCGTTCAATAACGCGTGCCCGATAACGTTCAAGATCGCGGGCGCCGCCATCAAGCTCGGTTTCATGAACGACATCAATGGCGACCCGAACGGCGGGTAAAAGACGCGGTGGCAATGATGCTTTTTCATAAAGCGATTGAAGCCCCTTACGGCCAGCATCATGAATGAGGATACGGGCATTGATCAACGGTACATTGGCCATGATCGCGAGGGCGGCTTCGAAAAAGACCACATCTCCCATGCATAAAGAGCGCAACACCAAGGAGGGTGTCAGCCGCTTGTTACGGTACATCTGTGCGACAAGCTTCTCAACGTCTTCTTCGTTAGAGTTGCTGGTGATGTTGATAATCGATCGTTCACGACCTTGGAGAATGATGTCAGCCGCCACGTTAGGCGGCATTTCATGATGGCTAACAAGATAGTCCTTCAGTCTCTCGGAAACGATCGTGACGAGGCGCTCGGTTACCGTCACAGGAAGGTTTTCGCGCTTGATCATGCTTTCTTTGACCAGGTCACTATCAGAAAAACGATCAACAACTTTGTTCATACTTTGATCGCTGATATGTGCCGTGGCATTAGTCATGAGGGTTGCAACGGCTTTTTCACTGGCTGTCGTAATCAGCGCATCGGATACAATTTCAGAAACGTTGGGTCGGCTCGCAATAGCTTCTTGCTTTACCGAGGAGCCGCGACGCACAATCTCAACCAAATCTTCATCGCTTAACACTTGCGAGCTAGTTAGGATGGGCAGCGCCACCGCCTCAACGTCGTTGGCTAAGCGTATCGCAACATCGCGTGGCAGACGGCTGGCGCGCCGCAGACTTTGTGACAGCGCTTTACGCACAACAACCTCAACATCCTTTGCCATGACGCGAATAATGTCTTCGGCCATCTGTAATTCGCTTTCGGTCAAACGCGGGCTATCAATTTCCTGAGCGAGTTTACCGGCGACTTCGGCGCGCACGTGCGGCGAGGGTTCGGCTAAAAGGCGAGCAACGTCGGATTGACTTAAGATAGATGCCATATCGGTGAACCTGTTTTGTTGATTTCCGAAGTTCAGAGGCTCATGGTAGCCGCACGTGCGGTGTACATAAAGACAGCTATCAGTGCCTTCGTTTATAACATGATTGACTATCGCTTGAAAGCTTTGCAGTTTTATTAAGATAGGCAAAATCGAACGAAATGATTAAACTAATTTTAAGCTTAACGGAGTCTTGACTATGTCACTCTCGTCACTCAAACCCGCTGTAAAACCAACGGAAAAAACTATGATAAATCTTAAAGACCACATTCGTGGCATTCCAGACTTTCCGAAGCCCGGCATATTCTTCTATGATATTGGCACGCTGCTTGCGCATGGCGAGGCTTGGCATGAAGCGATCACAAGATTGGCAAACATTGTCCGTGAGGATAAGCCAGATGTATTAATCGGCATCGAGTCACGCGGTTTTTTAGTTGCAGCACCTCTAGCGACAGCGCTCGG
This sequence comes from Alphaproteobacteria bacterium, assembly GCA_013286365.1. Classification (GTDB taxonomy): domain Bacteria; phylum Pseudomonadota; class Alphaproteobacteria; order UBA9219; family UBA9219; genus JABDFY01. The sequence continues at coordinate 43,268 of JABDFY010000011.1, read as the reverse complement.
TGTTGGTTTTGTGATGGCACGAAAAAAGGGGAAATTGCCCGGCAAAACCGTTCCTTACACTTACACACTGGAATACGGCACTGATACGATTGAAATTCAAGAAGGTATGTTGACTAAAGGTCAGCGATGCGTCGTGTGTGATGATTTGTTGGCGACGGGCGGCACGAGCGCCGCCGCCGTTTCCTTAGCAAGGCAGATGGGGGTTACCGTCACGCGTGCTGCCTTTATTATTGAACTAGCTTTTCTCAACGGCCGCAGCAAACTTGATGTGCCCGTGACGAGTTTGTTGAGCTACGATACTTAAAAACTTCAATTCAAAATTGGCTGATTGTTTACGCCTTGTTTTTTGGGCTTAGCCCGGCGTGATGATAAGGCAGTTCTGCCGGTGACGGACAAGATAATTACAAGCCGAATGTGCGGTCTGTAAATCAAGGCCTACGAGACGTGCACGATAGATTGTGCCGCCACCAGCCGATATTTTTTCTACCGTTTGATCGGCTTGACTAAGCCACTGCGGCAGTGTTTGCACCAAGTTCTCGAGCACTTGCCGCCCGATATCTGGATCGCTATAGGCGCCAATTTGTATGCCCCAGGTACCGGTCGCTGATACAGGTATCACGTCATCTTTGCTCGGGAATATAGCCGCGCTCTTGGCGGGTAGCGCAACATATTCCGATTGCTCGTCCGCATTACCACCATCGCCTTGCGGAAAATTATAATTTGCCGTGTTGCTTACCATACGCCTAGAAAGTCTTTCATCCCGTGCTTGCTCAAAGGCTTGATCAAGGAGTAGCGCCATTTGATTGTCACGGGCCGTTGTCGAATGACCTCCGAACACGACGCCGACCAAGCGTACGGGACCGCGGACGGCGGAAGCGACTAAATTAAAACCCGAGGCTCGTATGTAACCGGTTTTTATACCATCCATGCCGTCGTAACGATCCATCAAATGATTGTGGTTGTGGTGATAGATGCCAGCATAGGTAAACGAGTCGTGACTAAAATATGGGTAGAACTGCGCATAATGATAAATCAAAGCATGACCCAAGATGGCCATGTCGCGCGCCGTTGTCACTTGATCGGGTCCCGGCAAGCCCGAGGCATTGTGGTAATGCGTGTTCTTCATTCCAAGCGCATGCGCTTCTTGGGTCATCATTTGGGCAAAACGACTTTCGCTCCCACCCAAAGCTTCGGCCAAAACAACGGCGGCATCATTGGCTGACTCCGTCACCACACCAAGGATAGCATCTTCGACGCGAATGCTCTCACCGGGACGAAGTCCGAGTTTGGATGGCGCTTGTTCGGCGGCATTGTCTGTTACAGGTAAGATCTGGTTTAGCTCCAGCTTGCCGCTCTCAAGCGCCTGAAACGTTAGATAGAGCGTCATCATCTTGGTCAGCGAAGCCGGATGACGTAAATTATCCGCGTTTGTCGCATGAAGGATGCGTCCGCTTTCGGCATCGATGACGATATCAGCATAGCCCGCGCTGTTATCGACTAAGGAGCGCGCATGGTGGTTGGTTCTATGTTTATAGTGATAGATTTTAGCTGAAACGGTGTGAGGCGAAAAAACGGCCGCCAGGCCTATGAAAACTATGAGAATTTTTATAGCTCTGGCCGGAACAAGTCTTATCGGCATGCGCATCTGTTTCCCGGAATTGGCCTGAATTTTGATACCTTTAGCCTGCCAATGGTTAAAAGCAAGTTATTGTTGACAGAAGGGGCCTCTGGGATTAAATTTGTGCAGTGCAGCATTTATCAAGGGGGGTGAAATTACACTCATGCGCAGTAAAAAAAATCCCCAAAAACCAGAGGCACCCGCTGACCACAGAAGGAGACCAGCTATGACCGATGCCGCCGAGCAAATGGAGAAAGTTACGCAAGGCCTGATCCAAGCCTGCAACGAGATGAACGCGTTGACGCGCGAATCGGTAAACGCCGTCATTCAATCGACAACCGCCGTCACCAAAGGCTGCGAAGAACTAACCCGCAATCTTGGCGATCTCGTCCAACAGTCGGTGGCGCAGACACTCAACACCAGCAAAGCCCTCATGAGCGCCAAAACATTACGCGAGATGGTAGATATGCAAACCGAGTTCATGAAGGAATGCTACGAAAGCTGGATGAGCGGTACTGGCAAGATTTCGGCAATTTCTTCGCGCGTAACGCAGGAAGCTATTGAGCCTGTCGCCAACCATGTTAATGCGACAATGAGTAAAGTTACTCAACAAGCCCAACAACATGCGCAAGGACGCGCAGCGTAATAACTTAAGCGATTGACATAAGCTCTTAAAACCCCCGGAAACCCCCGGGGTTTTTTGTGTGAAAAATCGCTTACGCATAATCTTAAAAGACACTCAACAATTTTTCTGTTTCAGCTTTCAGTCTTGAGCAAGCACACCTAGTTATAGGTAGCGTTTCTTTGCGTCTTTCACAGCCTGCTTAACGAGCTCTGGCGCCGTGCCGCCAAAGCTTTTGCGGCTTTTGACAGCCTGGTCAACGCGTAGAACTGAGAACACTTCTTTGGTGATGCGCTGATCGATCTGTTGCATCTCTTTCAAGCTAAGTTTGTCCAAAGTAGATTTCTTTTGTTCGGCATAACGCACGATTTTGCCGGTTATGTGATGGGCTTGACGAAAAGGAACGTTGGCCACACGAACCAGCCAATCCGCTAGATCAGTCGCCGTGATAAACCCACTCTCAAGGGCTTTATCGAGGGCGGCCTTATTGACCTTCATGTCGTTTACGATGCCTGTTGTTGCTGCGATCGCAAGCTGCAGAGTTGCACCTGCATCGAACACGGGCTCCTTATCTTCCTGCATATCTTTGGCGTAGGCGAGCGCCAACCCTTTCATCACAACCAGCAAAGTTGTGAATGCCCCTAACAAGCGACCAGCTTTGGCGCGCACGAGCTCGGCCGCATCGGGATTGCGCTTTTGCGGCATAATCGATGAGCCTGATGTAAAGGCCTCGGACAGCTTGACGAAAGAAAATGCCGGATTGGCCCAGATGGTGACCTCTTCGGCAAAGCGTGAAAGATGCATGCCGCAGATGCTGGCAGCGGCTAAAAATTCTAGGGCAAAATCGCGCGCGGAAACGGCGTCAATCGAATTTGCCATTGGACGATCAAACAGGAGGGCCTTCGCTGTCATGTGGCGATTAATCGGAAACGAGGTACCGGCAAGAGCGGCAGCCCCTAGCGGCGATTCGTTGACTCTTTTACGGCAATCTTCAAATCTGGCACGATCACGCCCCAGCATTTCAACATAAGCCATAAGATGATGGCCGAATGTTATAGGTTGCGCCGGCTGCAGATGCGTAAATCCAGGCATAAGTGTTGCCGAATGTTTCTCAGCTTGATAAAGGAGTGCCTTCTGCAAACCCTTCAGCGTCACATCAAGCGCATCGATGGCATCGCGAACCCATAGACGAAAATCGCACGCAACCTGATCATTGCGCGAACGCGCCGTATGCATACGCCCTGCAGGATCGCCAATTAATTCAGCGAGGCGTTGTTCAACATTCATATGAATGTCTTCAAGTACTGCTGAGAATTTAAACTTTCCGCTAACGATTTCCTTCAAAATTTTATCAAGTCCCAAAGCAATGGCCTTTGCATCACTTTTGCTTATGATGCCCGTTGCCGCCAGCATCGCGGCATGGGCCTTCGATGCCCCGATGTCTTGGGCATAAAGCTGCCTATCAACATCAATTGAGGCGTTGATCTTGGCCATGATCTCAGCCGGACCCTTAGCATAGTGCCCGCCCCAAAGCGGGTTAAGAGTTTTGGATGGCGTAGTTCTCTTATTTTTTTTCATAACAACAAGTTACAGGAATATTTATTTGACGCCAATCAAAAGCCGCTTAACGGTTACATAACAGTCGCTAGCAGCATTTTATAGGGTTGCCAGGGCGACTGGCCTCTCTTTACGGGGCCCGCCTCACATAATGACTTTGCCCTTTTTCATCGTGCTTGGTGCCCCTCTCAACGCTACAATCCCAGGCAATTCACGGCCTTCAAGCCATTCTAAGAAAGCGCCGCCTGCGGTTGATAGATAGCTCATGCCATGCGTCACGCCCGCATTGGTAAGCGCAGCTACAGTATCGCCGCCCCCGGCTACCGAGAGGATTTTTCCGCGCTTCGTAAGATCGGCAACCAAAATCGCGACCTCGTTGGTGGCGTGATCAAAGGGCGGCACTTCAAAAGCACCCAGAGGGCCATTCCACACAACCGTTTTGCAGAGCATGAGATTTTCCTTAATCTCTTTGATCGAGGCAGGCCCCAAATCAAGGATCATCTGATCGGGGGGGATTGCCGTCGTTGAAACGGTTTGAACAGAAACGCCAGCTTTGAGGGCCGACGCCACAACGACATCGCGCGGCAATAGAATATGACAGCCGCGTTGTTCGGCCCTTTGCATGATAGTGCGGGCTGTCTCAAACATTTCGGGCTCGCAGATGGATTTACCAATCGCCGTGCCCTTGGCTGCCAAAAAAGTATTCGCCATGCCGCCGCCAAGCACAAGGATGTCGACCTTGCCAAAAAGATTTTGCAACAAATCAAGCTTGGTCGAAATCTTTGAACCGCCAACCAAGGCGGCGACGGGACGCTCCGGTTTTTCGAGTGCCTGCTGCAACGCCTGAAGCTCGGCTTGCATCAACCTTCCCGCAGCCGAAGGTAGCAAATGAGCGAGGCCTTCTGTTGATGCGTGGGCGCGGTGGGCACAAGAGAATGCATCGTTGACATAAATATCGCCTAAAGCAGCAAGCTCTTTGGCAAACTGAGGATCGTTCGTTTCCTCACCAGCATGAAAACGGGTGTTCTCAAGAACAAGGATCTTTCCTTTCTTCAATTTAGCGATAGCTTCTCGAGCGATGGGGCCAATGCAATCCTCGGCGAACGCAACGGGCTGGTTTACAATTTCACTTAAGGCTGCCGCAACTGGACGCAAAGACAGTTTAGCCTCTGGCTTATTTTTAGGCCGGCCGTAATGAGACAGTATGACGATTTTGGCGCCATTTTGGCTAAGCTCCTTAAGGGTTGGCAAGAGGCGCTCAAGACGAGAAACATCGCTAACGCGTCCCTGATCGAGCGGAACATTAAGGTCAGCCCTAAGCAGCACGGTTTTGCCGGCAACACGAAGGTCATCGAGGGTAGCGAATTCTGTCACTGACTGGCCCTTAGAAGCTGGAGGCATTTGAGTAGGGGGCTGAAAACATATCGGTACCAAAGGACAGGAACAAGTAGCACGCGCAGGTCTTTTAAAGATTATTATATAAGGATTATGCCCCACCTTGAGCCAAGGTAGCTCTGATTAAGGCTTACCGATTTGACACAGTGCGGCGGAACCCCTATAAACCCGCGACTTTTTAGTAATTGAGGGCCACCCATGAAACGCACTTATCAACCCAGCAAACTCGTGCGCAAACGTCGCCATGGCTTTCGTTCCCGTATGGCAACCAAAGGCGGCCGTAGGGTTATAGCCCGTCGCCGCTCTCAGGGACGTAAAAAGCTGTCGGCTTAATCGCTGCGCGCCATTTGTGCTGCTTGGCTCTATTAAAGCTGGCCCTTAAAACTGGTTGGTGACTTAAACCTTAGATCCTAACCTCAGTCCCTTGAATGCCCATAATTGAAGCTCTTCGCCAACGCTCTCAGTTTCTAGCTACCGCCGCAAGCGGCAAAAAGTGGGTGGCGCCAGGACTAATCCTACAGATTGCGAAACGGCAAATACATGATCCGATTTCACCGCTGCGTTACGGATTAACTGCCAGCAGCAAAGTTGGAAATGCTGTTGTCCGCAATAGAGCCAGGCGGCGATTGCGGGCGCTGGCCCAAGAAATTCTTCCCCTGCATGCGTTGCTGGGTCATGATTATGTTCTCATTGCTAGGCAAACGACAATAAAGCGCAGCTACATGGCTCTGCAGCAGGATCTCATCACGGCTTTAAAAAAGCTCAAGGCTTGGCGGGACTAACCATGAATGACACGTCATTGACTTTAAATTTTCGTAGACCCCTGGCCTATATCGTCAAAGCTGCAACCCTATTTTCTGCGTCCGTAGCAGGCCTTTTATTGCGTGCGATTATCTGGCTTTATCGTCACACATTCTCATATTTTCTAGGCACACAATGCCGTTATCTGCCCACCTGTTCGCAATATGCCTCTGAGGCTATTTGCCTCCATGGGCCGCTGAAAGGCTCGGGTCTTGCCCTGAAGCGAATTTGTCGCTGTCACCCTTGGGGTAGGGATGGGTTTGATCCTGTGCCGCCGCGTGCTAAGTAAACGCTCCCGTCACAAGAAAGTTAGCCCTCACATTAACTATGGATAATAACAACCTCATCGCTGCCGTTATTCTTTCGGTCATCATTTTGGTCGGTTTTCAGTATCTTTACGTGAAACCGCAGCAAGAAGCTTATCGTCAACAAGTGCTGACCGAGAAACTGGCCCAAACAGACGTTAAGCCAAACGCCCTCAATGATCAGACTGCGCCCAAATCCAGCCGGGCCGAGATTATCAATCAGGGCGAGCGCGTCAAAATCATAACGCCGGAATTGCATGGCTCGATCAATCTCAAAGGAGCCAGGATCGATGATTTGACCTTGGCGCAATATCATGAAACGACCGATCCAAGCTCGGCAGAAATAGTCCTGCTATCTCCCGCCGGATCGGCGCCGCCACAACAAGCCTACTACGCAGAATTTGGCTGGCTTGGTGACAAGAATATGGCTGTGCCCACATCGGACACCGTGTGGAAGGCCGAAGGAAAGGAACTTACGCCCGAACATCCGCTCAAGCTCGTTTGGGATAATAAACAGGGGCTAACATTTGAACGCACATTTGCCATCGACGATCATTTCATGTTCACCGTTACCGACCATGTGCAGAACCACAGTGCTTCTCCAGCTCTGCTGTACCCCTACGGTCTAGTGACCCGGCAAGGTAAACCTCCGACGCGTGATATTTATATATTGCACGAAGGCCCTTTGGGCGTACTCGATGGAACGCTCAAGGACCCCAAATATAAAGATTTGATGACGGACACTAAAATCACAACGCCGAGCACTGGTGGTTGGCTTGGCATTACTGATAAATACTGGCTTGTTGCCGTCATTCCACCACAGGATGAAAAAGTCAGCGCTGAGTTTGTTTATGACCGCGGCTCCGATCCCGATCCATTACAGGGACAGTTTCAATCCGATTTTCGTTCCACCGCTTTCACGATTGCCCCAGAAGCAACGGCTGAGCACGTCGCGCACCTTTTTGCAGGTGCAAAGCTTGTGCGCATACTCGATCGTTATCAAACTCAGTTTGGTATACCTCTGTTCGATCATGCAATTGACTTTGGTTGGTTCTACTTTCTAACCAAACCATTTTTGTACCTACTCGATTTTCTCAGTCATCTGTTCGGCAGTTTTGGCCTGGCCATTCTTGCCTTCACTGTCTTGCTCAAAGTTATAACTCTGCCGCTTTCGCTGAAATCTTATCGCTCCATGGCTAAAATGAAGGCTCTACAGCCAGAGATGCAGCGTCTTCAGGAGCGCTTTAAGGACGACAAGTTGCGCCAGAGTGCTGAGGTCATGGACCTTTATAAGCGGGAAAAAGTTAGTCCTTTGTCCGGTTGCTTGCCCAATCTTATACAAATTCCAATTTTCTTCGCGCTTTATAAAGTACTATATGTCGGCATCGAGATGCGGCAAACGCCCTTCTATGGCTGGATAAAAGACTTGTCAGCTCCAGACCCAACATCCGTTTTCACCCTATGCGGTCTCATTCATTGGATGCCGCCAAATTTTCTACAAATCGGCATTTGGCCACTGATGATGGGCCTGAGTATGTTCATGCAACAACGGCTTTCGCCACAGCCGCCCGATAAAACCCAGGCACGCATGTTCATGTTTTTGCCCATTATCTTTACTTATATGCTGCGCGCCATGCCTTCCGGACTAGTCATTTATTGGACGTGGAGCAACTTACTTTCAATCGCGCAGCAATGGTTCATTATGTGGCATGCGCCAAAAAAAACCCCCTGAGGCTGGACGGACTTACGCAGGGGCCTCTTGGATAATGGCCAGCCCATGACTGAGCTTTTCAGCAAAGATCAATTGGAGGATGGCAAGAGGCTGTTCACGCAAACTTGCGAGCTTGCGGCCGTCGCCGCGGATCCAAAACAATTTCCACTAACAAGACTGGCTGAAGTTGCCCTGGTGGGACGTTCTAACGTCGGTAAATCAACGCTGATTAATGCACTTGTTGGGCGTAAGCGCTTGGCACGCGCCTCGAAAACCCCGGGCCGCACACAACAGATAATATTCTTTAATCTCGCCAATCGCCTTATGCTCGCCGATCTACCCGGTTACGGTCATGCCGAAGCGCCGCGGGCTGATAAAAATAAATGGAACGAACTTGTCCAACATTACCTACAAACCAGGCCTCTTTTGCGCTGTGTTTGTTTGCTCATCGACAGCCGCCATGGCTTGCTCGCGAATGATCTTACCATGATGCAATTTCTTGATCGGGCTGCGGTTAGTTATCAGGTTGTGTTAACAAAATCGGACCAGCTAAAACCTGTCGAACGCGAGCCAAGACAACGCCAAGTCACCGCCATGCTGAATAAACATCCGGCAGCTAGGGCTGAGGCGCTCATGTGCAGTGCAGAAAAGGGGACCGGTCTTGACGGTTTAAGAGCGCTCTTGGCCGAGTTCACAAAGAACCGTTAAAGCTGGGAGCCGTTAAAATTCGCGCGCCTGGCAAACATCATCCGACAGGCGTTTGATGGTGTCGGCGTAATGTAGGCCTTGCCTTATATTGGCAATGCTCATGACATCTTGATTGCGAATGAGGCCGATAATTGAGGGTTCACAAGTTATCTGAACCTGTCCGAAAGTGGTAACACTCATCGTTGAGACTTTGTCGGTTAGGGCCATCTCATCAAGCCATTCACGCAACATGTCAATAAAATCAGCCGCCATCTTACGGCGAATCTCCGTCTCGCGGCGGCGCGTAACGTTTTCACCATAACCTTGTTGCAGTTCAATAAAATAGCGGTACTGCATTTCCTGCATGACGCTCACCGTTCCTGGTCCGGGGGTCTCTTTTTCTGCACTACGCACGTTCGCCTTAGGCGGTCTCTCTTTTGTCGGCGTTCTCGACTGAATTACCTTTTACAATTAAGATTAGGGCCGGAACCTTTAAAAATCGTTTAAAATACAGGCGATTTCAGCAGCAAAAATGGCAGGAATAAGGCGGATTGAAAATGCTTTCACGGCAAAAACGTGGTAAACTCGCAACTTCTCAAAGTCTTGCAAACGCTGCGTTAAATTATCTTGGCCGCTTTGCCGCATCAGAAGACAGTCTTCGCCGTATATTAAAAAACAAAATTCGACGCGCGGCATTCAGTCATCCTGATTTTGCCGATGATGCTCGTATGCAAAAAGACCTGCAGAATGCAATCGAATGTATTATCGACAAGCATAAAAAATCGGGCGTTCTAAACGATGCTGCTTTTGCTGTCATGAAAGTTAGCAGCGCAAGGCGGCGTGGACTTTCTAAACGTGCTATTCAACAGCGGCTAAACAAAAAAGGTGTCGATGCCGATTTTATCGCAGAGGCTCTCAAACAGAACGATGATGGTGCCGATCCAAACGAGGTGGAACTAAAAGCTGCGTTCCATTTTGCCAAAAGGCGCAAGCTTGGACCTTTTCGGCGCAAAGGTGATGAAACCAAGCGTGACGTCTTTGCTCTAAAGCGCAAGGAAATTGCTACAATGGCTCGCGCCGGTTTCACTTTAACTATCGTCAAAAAGGTCTTGGGCGCAGATGTCTTAGATGAGGACATGTCCGAACTCTGATGCTTTGACAACGGTTGAGTACTTGGTCTAACACTAACACATACCCGGGGTGCCCCTGGGCGCGCGATGCGCCTAGGGACTGAGATTATACCCGTTGAACCTGATCCGGATCATGCCGGCGAAGGGAGGAACGATGAGCGGCCTCACGTCAGCTTTGGCATTTGGAAATGCCGCTACGTCTGGTTTTACCAGACCCAGATCGACCGCAAGCAATCCTGTTAATAAAACCTTGTTTCAGTCACCGGCGCCGGCTGGGCGACAGATCACGGCAGGTTTTTCTTATCTCCAACGTATCGGCAAATCGGCCTCAGTTGATGTCTGGTTCCCGGATATCCTACGTCGCGAGCTTGATCAATTGCTCTCGGCGGGCGGCGCGCTTGGGCCAGAAGTTTTCCCCGCTGAATGGGCCGCCGTCAGACAGTTCGAGCTGCTTCAGGACGCGGGTAATTACAAGATCTACGACCTTGATCCTACACATCTATGGCGCTCGATGCGCGATTTATCGCAACACATGCGAGCCGGCGGCTATCGCGTAACTGTTGTGACTGTTGGCGGCTATACAGAAGAAGATGCGCATGATGAGTTAGAAATTCTGGATCGGCGGCTCCAGGACCGCATCTCGCGGCTCATCAACATGCTTTATCTCGAAGAGCAAAGCCAAGCAGCGAATAGCGCTATGGATCAAGCGCTAGAGGAAGAAAAGTGGGATTACCAAAGTATGCTGCCGCACGTTGGCATTACCCTTGGATCACGCGATCTTTTCCGACGCGAAGAAAAGCTGACACCAGGGCAAGGATCTCGCATCAAGAATGAGCGTCATATCATCCCTTCGCTGTCGCAAACGGTCGCTGTCAATCAAGCTCCGTTGTGGACGGCTGATTGTGGCGTGATCGATGCAATGAGCGGGGAAGGCTTTGTTCATGTTGCCGCCAATCCAGGTATTGGCGAATATAGCGTCGAGAAGGGCCTTTATAGCTTTGCCGCGTGCGATGGTGGCCGCAAAGTAGCCATATGCTATGATTACAGCGCTGCAACTTCTGGCAAAGTTTCACCGGGCGCCCGCAAGCATAAATTAGCGCAACATTTTTTCGATATCGTCAGTCTACTCCCGCAAAAACACATCCTGCACGATGTTGCCGTGGGTTTGCAGTTGCCAGAACAGACAGCGGAAGGGGAGTGGATCTATATCGCGCGGGAGGGCGAGAAGCTGCATGACTTTAACTTGCTGATGGCAGATCTATTTACGCCCTTCGATAAATATTCTCTGCATGATTTGCAGGGACGCGAAGGCTCAAAGCGCGAGATTAAATCGACTGTCCAGCATTTGCGTGGCTATGGCGATCGTTTAACGCCGGACGCGGATGGCTTCTTGCGCGATTTGTCGCGATCTTTGCATCAACAGATTGCCTTCGGTTGCGGTTGAATGTAACTTTGGATGTAGGCTTTTTTGTAAACTAACCTGTACCACCACTAAACGGCGACGGGCCGTTCATGCCCATCTTGGGTGCTGCGGTGCCTACTCTTGTACCTGTTGTATGCTTCGCAGTTGCCGGTGCCTTCGCTGGTGCTGCGTCTGCCCTTTTTTCTGCCGCCACGGCAGGGGTTGGCTTTGTGTTACCTGCGACGTGATCAAGCTTCATGCTTGGATAATTTGGAGCGCTCGCTGTCATCATTGTTCCCATCGCACCACCCAACGGCACACCAACGCCAGCGATACCCTGAATGAACTTTTGTGCATTCGCTGGCATATCTCTGGTGGTCGGATCTTCTTGGGTCATAGCGTCTTTTCCTTGAACGCAAATAGATGAATATCAAGAGTGAAGGCTACACGCTGACTAATACCAAATACTTAAAATCTATGTTTAATTTTTGTTAAGCAACAAACAACCTCAAAGAGCTTGGCGAAAGGGCGTTAAATTTCCTCAGTCCATGGGCTCAATTTGCCGTATTCTTACCGTTTTGGCTTTGTTTCACCTGTAAGCCAGCGAAACCAGCCATTGAGGTATTTGGCCCAACGTTCATCCACCTCGGCCAAAAGCGCCGCTAAAATTACACTTGGTACAAAGAGAGTAACAGCGGCGAAGGCGGCCGCCATATCATAGCCCTTGGTCGCGTGATAGTGGACGAAAACCCATGATGCCAGAGAGCACAAGATGAGTATGTGCACGGCATAAAATGGGAAAGATAATCTTCCCAACCAATGGGAGATTTTACCTTGCATGGATTGCTTCAACTTTTCACATCCGATAATGCTTGCCATAATCAAGCATGAGCCAAAAGTAGCAAAATAAGTGCGGAACATATCACCGTTATAATCGCCGATAAATTTCATGAAGCTGTAGAAACCGATCGGTTCGCGAAAACCAATGATGAGAAGGCCCAGAACAATCAGAATAAAGGCTGTTATCAGTTTCATGCCCTTTAGGTTGTTGGCGTAGTAAGCCAACAGGACGCCGGGAATAAAGGGCACAAACCAAAAATTAAAGTAATGCGCAACAATGGCCGCTGTGAGCGCTGCGATGACAACGGCTATGACGCGCCCATGGACGCCGGCAATGATGCCAGCAAGGCCAAAAGCAATGAAACTGCCAATCAACTCGACGTGAATGGTCCACAGCAGCGGGTTGAACGAACTATCGCCGGTAAAAAAAGTAATATAGCTGCCTTGTAAAAAAGCAGCGCCAAATGTCGGGCTAAAGGAAGGACTTATGCCATTGGCGAAATTAGCGAGCCATGGCGAACCGGTAATATCTCCGGCTGGCTTGTAAGAATACAAACCAAAGTGAAACAAGGCCCAGGACGCCATAATACTGATAAAGGGGATGGGAAGGAGACGAAAGTAACGTTTAAGGGCACCGGATGACAAAATGCGACCTTCATTGGTTTCAAAATATTTTTTCGTCAAGACATAACCAGACAGTACAAAAAAGATGCTGACGACCGAAGGGCCGTGGATGAGAAAATAAAATGGTGAGCCTAGAAAACCATAGGAGGGCTCAAATACCGTCTTCCAATAGAACGCCATCATAAAGTGCCAAGCCATAACGATGAGAGCGGCTATGCCGCGTAGGGCTTCAAGTGATAAATCGCGTGGTTGAGATTTCGCAGCCTTGCTGTTGCCTTGGGGAGGCGTCATGTTGATCTCCGCTTAAGTTGAAAATATTTTGGCGGGAGGCGTTCTGTTATTCTTCGTTTTAGCCACGTACTGATGCTATTGACGGATTCTATCCAGTAAACATCGGCAACGGCAAGCAAAGATGCGACGGCAAGGCTGGCCACGAGCAAGACAAGACCGGCGCCCAGGGCTGCAACATTATAGGGGTGGTTAGCGTGCAACCGCACGAAAACCCACGAGGCCAACGAAAATAGCACCAAAAGATGCACGACAAAGAGCGGATAAGAGATGCGTCCAAGATACGCCGCCAAGGGGCCCTGCATAGATTGCTTGAGAGGTTTGCAGCCGATAAAGCTTGCCATAATCAAACAAGCCCCTATGAGCGAGATATAAAGGCGAACAAAGTCAGGGTTCATGTCGCCAAGCGGCGATAAAAACGCGTAAAAACCGATGGGAGCACGATAACCTAAGCAAGTAATTCCAACAGCCAAGAAGAGAAGCGCCGCCGGCAGCTTTATGTTTTTAATTTGCGGGGCGAAACGCGCCATGACCACACCAGGCACAAATGGCACAAAAAACGGATCATAGAAGTGCAGCGCCACAGCCGTAAAAAGTGAAACAAGAAATATATAACTCGTTTTTTTATTCATGACAGCGATGAGCCCGGCGAGCGCAAAAGCAATATAGCTCCCGAGAAGTTCAACACGAACCGTCCACAGCAATGGATTGAAGCCAAAACTTTCGCGAACAAAAAAGACCGAGAACATGCTTTGTTTGAAAGCCGCCGTAAAGCTTGGATCAAAAGCTGGCTTTAGAGATAACCCATAAAGTTGGAGCCATGGTGAACCGGCAAAAACCCCGGCCACTCGATAGGCAGTCACACCATTATGCAGCAAAGCCCAAGATCCCATGATGCTGATAAAAACCATCAGCCACAGCCGTGGCCAGCGTTTTATAGCCCCCATAATGAGAAGCCACGGGTCGCCACTTTCAAAAAACTTCTTCGTCAGGACATAACCCGAAAGCACCAAAAAGACGCTGACGGCCGCCGTGCCGTGAACAAAGCCATAAAACGGTGTGCCTAAGAGCCCATAAGCTGGATTAAAGACAATGCCCTGATAGAAGCCGAGCATAAAATGCCAAAACACAACTGACAAAGCCGCCATCCCGCGTAGGGCCTCAAGCGATAATTCGCGTTGTTTGTTTGAAACAGAGGGCATTGAGAAGGGCTGGCGCAAGCAGAAGGTGACATGAGAGCTTGAAGGAAAGTGGCACCAAATACAACCGTCACTTGCTCCTAGGGACCACGCCCAAGATCAGCGTTTCGTACGCCGCCCGCTTGGCACGGTGTTCGTATCAATGGAGGTCAGCGTAATGCCAGCTTCAGCCAATTTAATCAGACCTACCTCGATGCTTTGTTTCCACTTTGATTTCAGTTTGGCATAACGACGCATGGCCCCAACCGGCACAAAGACCTGCTTAATGTGCAACTCGGCTAACAGCCCAGCACAAACGGCGCAAGGCTCAAGTGTGACATAAAGCCGCGCCTCATTCAGAGGCACGCCCAAGCGTGCCGCACGTGCGACAGCCATTTGTTCAGCACAGTTTACCCAAAGTGATTTTGATCCATTTTTATAACGCTCAGGTCGTCGGCGATCCAAGCCATGGGCAAAGCGGTTGGCGGCGGCGGCAATTTCATGGCCATCTTTGTCGACCAACACGGCGCCTACTTTAACGGTCGGGTGCGTACTGCCGCCCTGATTAAAAGGCAGTAAGGCAACCTTTTCGGCACGTGCTAACCATCCGCGATGCTCAGCTAGTGCATCACTGTGTCGGGGGTATTGTTTGTGGGGAGGCTTGTTCTTTGGCATTGTAGGGCCCATGGCTCAGGGCAGTCTATCATTACGCGTTTCTGTTTACGAATTGGTTAAGCTGGACATAAAAAGCGGCGAAGGCTACTACTCATCGCCCAAGTATTCCTGAGGTTTTTGATGTTCCTTCGTCCGATCCACTTTATTCCTCACGACACAAAAATTGATTTTGTCGCCAAGCGCTGGTGGGCATTTAGCATGACGATCCTATTGGTGATTATTACCATCGGTGCTTTGGCTGTGAAGGGTCTCAATTTTGGCATCGACTTTAAAGGCGGCATTTTAATCGAAACCAAAGCGCCGCAGTCCATCGACATCTCTGCTTTACGTACTCAACTTGAAACGCTCAGTCTTGGCGAAGTTGCCTTACAGGAGTTCGGCGCGCCCAATGACGTTCTCATTCGCATTCAGCGCCAAGCAGGCGACGAAACAGCACAGATGAAGGCTATTCAAGATGTCAGAGACAAGCTTAGTACTACCTACGAGTATCGCCGCGTTGAAGTTGTTGGACCGACGGTCGGTGCTGAACTTTTGCGCGCCGGAATATTAGCGACCGTATTTGCTATTCTGGCCATAGCCCTTTATGTCGGCCTGCGTTTTGAGTGGCAGTTCGGCTTGGCTGCATTAATAGCGACTTTGCACGATGTATTTGTAACGGTGGGGCTTTATGCCGTTTTGCAACTCGATTTTAATCTAACGGCTATTGCGGCTCTCTTGACGCTGGCCGGATATTCGATCAATGACACAGTCGTTGTCTTCGATCGCATCCGTGAAACTCTACGCCGACAGAAGGCAACAGACTTACGTGTCATCATCAATGACGCCGTCAATCAAACCTTGTCCCGAACAATGATGACGGCAAGTACAACCTTGTTGGCTTTGTTGCCTTTGGTCTTTTTAGGTGGCCAGACTTTGATCAATTTCTCGTTGGCCCTCACGTGGGGTATTTTGGTCGGGACCTATTCGTCAATCTATGTCGCAGCCGCGCTGCTCATTTATATGCCACCCTTACGGCGTATTGAAATCACGCGCGTGCCGGCCAAGGTTGAGGGCTAAACTTTTAATCTTATCCACCAAATACCGGCGATGAGGCCAAGAAACAGAAACGGCGCAAAGTGAACGCGGGTAATCTTATGGGCAAAAAGACGGCAAAGCCCTATCCAAAGTAAGGCCAGCCAAGCGCCAACAAACCAAGCAAACGCCGCAGGGCCTATGCCAAAACAAGTAGCCGCCACCATCGTCCATTTGGCATCGCCCATGCCCAGCGCGTCGTGACGTCGCCACATATACCATGCTTTGTTGATCGCCCAGAGCAGCAACGCAAGACCAAGACCGAGCAATAAGTGCATAACAGCAAAAATCACGGAAACATAATATCCCTGAGCGGCGATGAGTAGGATCATGCCGAACGCGATGATGGAATCGGGAATGTGTCCACTGCGCGCATCTTCGAGAGCTAGAACGCCGAGCAGAAGCAGTACCAACGCCGGTATCCAAAAAATATCAGGCGGCACACCAAGCGCAGACAGCTGTATAAATGGTGTCAGTTGATGTAAGAATTGAAACAATGAATGGGCTAAAGCGACTGGCAAAGGCTATCTGCTGTTCCTGAAGGAAGTGTAATCCAAATCACAAAGCGCTGCGTCGCACCGGCTGGATTATAGATGTATTCCTGGCTGGAGAACTTCGTCGCCGCACTCGTAAGGCCGGCGGTGATGCCAGAATTGGCGCCATTTAACGGTTGCGTCCAGATGCAACGTCCACCGCCAGCTGCGGCATCGTTGACGTAGTACCAATCCTGAAACCCATGTGTAGGCGGGGGCAGTTGCGTTGCACGAGCTCCTGACCAAAGATTACCGTTGAGCCCGGCGGCAACGTCTCCCTCGCATGTCAGCGTAGACACATCGTCACCTGTGCTCAAATTGACATTGGCTGGATAGCCATCACCATTGGTGCCGCTGGATAGGTATATTATGTTGCATTCATTGATTTTGGTGCGGATCAAATTACCCTGGCTAACAATATCGGCTTTGACGCGATCAGCCACACTGGCTGTGCCATAGTCGCCTATACCGGAGGCCATAATGACAGCCAGTAGGCCCAAAATCGCCACGACAAACAAAATGGGCCCGATGGCGATACCAGCGTCAGATGGTAATCTTTTGGTCGCATATTTTAGCGTTATTTCAGACAATGCGGATTCCCCTGGCCTTGTTCAATATCGCCTGCCAGCTTACGCAATTGGACAAAACAGGCAAGTTTGGTTATCAAAAAACTAGAAGGAAACTGTTTAGAACTGTTTAAGGAGCACTTATGAAGTTAACGCGCCGCGTACGCGAAATTTTGGATGGTTATGAAGGCGAAACCCCGGGCACCAAAGCTAGTTTAGCGCGCATGCTTATGGCCGGCAGGCTGGGCGGCTCAGGTCGCCTCGTGATATTACCGGTTGACCAAGGTTTTGAACATGGCCCGGCGCGTAGCTTCGCCGTCAATCCACCCGCCTATGATCCCCATTACCACTACCAGCTGGCGATCGAAGCCGGCTTGAATGCTTATGCGGCCCCCCTCGGCTGGCTGGCGGCAGGATCTGACACATTTGCTGGTGCTATCCCAACGATCCTCAAGATGAACAGCGCAAACAGTCTTTCGCGCCAAAAAGAAGCTGCCGACCAGGCGGTTACTGCGAGCGTCGATGACGCCAAGCGTCTTGGCTGTGCCGCTATAGGTTTTACGATCTATCCGGCATCGGACGTTATGTATGACCAATTCGAGGAAATCCGCGACCTCGCACGCGAAGCAAAGGCGAAGGGTTTGGCCGTCGTGATTTGGTCCTATCCGCGTGGCGGAGAGTTGTCGAAGGAAGGCGAACTAGCCGTTGACATTGTGGCTTATGCCGCCCACATAGCGGCTTTACTTGGGGCTAACATTATCAAAGTAAAACTGCCATCAGCACACCTTGAAAACAAAGATGCTAAAAAAGTATATGAAGACAAAAAAATACCGATCGCCACTTTAGCTGATCGCGTCAAGCATATCGTCCAATGCTGTTTTAATGGTAAACGCCTTGTCGTGTTCTCGGGCGGGGCCGCCAAAGGTGAGGACAGTGTGTTCGACGATGCGCGCGCCATCCATGCTGGTGGCGGCAGCGGCTCGATCATAGGCCGCAACTGTTTTCAACGGCCGCACGACGATGCGCTCAAACTGCTGGATGAGGTTATAAAGATCTATCAGGGCAAAAATAATGCCTAGCCAAAACTCCACGACTGACCCAATTAATCGTTCATACTATCTGCCTTGGTTCGGTGCAGTGCGTAAATTGAGCATGCCAGGCTCGTTCACAGGGCTTTCGCCGGATTGCTGAGGGGTCTACAATTCGATTCCACGTCTTTACTCTCTTCCCTTTCTTGAGGCACTCATGCTGATCCAGACCTGTCTCATCTATGCCGGTTTGCTCGGTATGTTGCTTGTGATTTTATCATTCAACGTTATGTACAATTGGGTGCGCGTTACTGGCGGTGGACAAGAAACAGACCGAGATATGCGGCGCGCTGAGCGCATCCTTTCCAGCTTCGTCGAATATGTTCCCTTATCGCTAATTCTTTTGGTTCTCATTGAACTTAATGGCGCACCAACTCTTGTGATACATGTTCTTGGCACAATGTTGGTGTCCGCGCGCGTCATGCATGCCTATGGCAGCAACCAGATCTTCGGCGCCGGTATATTGCGTTTTCTCGGCTCGCAACTAACATTCTTGATGCTGATGATCGAGTCTTTGGCTTGCGTTTATTATTTCGGCTTAGGGCGTGTTTAGACGCGGCCGCGTTTATATGTAGGAAATGGGTTTATCATTTCTAAGGCGGCGCGGCTTAAAACAGAATTGAACTCGACCATAAAAAAAGACAGCTGCCGATAAAAATCACGACGGCGCCGTAAACAAAAAACCAACGTGTGAGTTTGACATGAAATAGCCTAGTTGCTTCGGCTTCTGGACCAACAGCGGCGAATAGCTGGTCGCTCACGCTTGGACGCTTTCCACCATAAGCCCACATCACGAGGCCGCCGATCAGCATTAAGGCTAGGCTCACAATGACGCCCCAAGCGGCAAGATTATAAACACCAATGCCCATGATCGTGATCAACAGAATTCCCCTGGATGCTTTGCCACAAAATACTCAATGAGTTCGCATCGAGCGTCAATCTTGAAATTGCGGCTCCAACCCTTGTCACCGCGCATAAAACCCAAGCAGACCGCGCGTCTATTCTTTTGCTTTCGACATTTGGATGACCGGCTGGGCATTATCCTCCGACAGCAACACGGTCATCATATTCGTGATGAGAGCCGCGCGCTCCGGCGGTGTTAACGTCGCAATGCCTTCTTTCTCCAGCCTATCGAGCGTTATTTTAACCATGCTTACAGCCCCTTCAACAAGCAACTCGCGTGCTTGAATGACGGCCCCGGCTTGCTGGCGGCGCAACATCGCTCCCGCAATTTCCGGTGCGTAGGCAAGGTGCATAATCTTAACGCCGAGAATATCCAACCCGGCGATGCGGACATGGTCCTGCACCGTTGACTTTAGCAAATCGGAGAGTACTTGTGCATTACCACGCAGCGGTGTTTCATTTGGATCCGACGTATCGTAGGCATGACTTGATGCAACATCGCGAACACCCATTTCGCTTTGGATCTGAACATAGTCTTCATAACCCTCGACATCAAACACCGCCCGTGCCGGACTTTGCACGCGCCAGGTTATGACTGCGGCAATCTCAATTGGATTACCGAGTTTGTCGTTCACCTTCAAAACTGGCGTGTTGAAATTTTCGAAACGCAGCGACACCTTGCGCCGATCGAACAAGGGATTAGTCCAGAAGAAGCCGCTACGCGTAATTGTATAGGCATAAGTGCCGAATAAAGTGCATACAACGGCCGTGTTGGGGTCGAGCACAATAAGTCCTTTGGCCCCAATGATGATGGCTGCCACACACAGCACAAGACCAAACGAACCGAAGCCGCCGCGACCAAGACTAATCAGGAATAGACTTAAGAATACCAATCCCAGCATGACAACCAGAAACGCGACACCGCTTATTGGATTGTCGTTAACGCGTTCCGTTGTGTTGGTATTTGCTGCAGGCTGCACACGGGTTGCCGGCGCTGATGGGGGTGGGCTTGGTTGTATCATCTCATTCTCCTTTCAAACGGTGCGTTACTGATGGCCATCCTGGGCTAAATTTTAACATCCGGTTGCCAACAGCTCTCTCTGTATGACAGACATTCTTAGCAGCCACCATCTTTGCGGCAAGCCCCAAACGGGCCCTCCTTATGGCGCGGTCTTTCCCCCAGAAAGACGATGATATAGGGCGACTGGTTTGGCTCATGTCTTCCTACTTGAAGGTTGGTTTCCAATAAGCTAGCGTTGAATTCATGCTTAATCATTTGCACATCTTGTCCATGCGTTTTGTCGTCGCTCGACGCGCCAGCTAGGCGCATTTATCGAATATCCTCACCAAATTAGCCCGCTTGTCCACATCCCTCGAAAATGGGAGTGTGCCGCAAATAGCAGCCCGATTATTCGAGCTTCATTAAATAATTACCGGAGACAAAAATCATGCATGTAACCGATCTAAAGGGCCAAACGATTGCCTTCGCCGCCTCCGGCGGTCTTGATAGCTGCACGACAACTCACTGGTTAACACAACATGGTGTTAAGGTCGTCTGTTTTACGGCCGATCTGGCGCAGCCCGATGAAACAGATTTTGGTGCCATTGAAAAACGCATGCGCGCTTGCGGTGCTGTTGACTTTGTCAGCGTTGATTTAAAGAAGCAAATTGCGGATGCCGGTATCGGCGGGATTCAAGCACAGGCTTGCTATGAGGGACGTTATTGGAACACGACTGGTCTTGGGCGCCAAGTGACAACCAGCGGGTTACTGCCCGAGGTTGTTAAGCGTGGCATTAAAGTTTTTGCCCATGGCTGCACCGGACGCGGCAATGACCAAGTGCGATTTCAACTCATATCCAACATGCTGCACCCTGAAGTAGACGTTTATGCGCCTTGGCGTGATCAGAACTTCCTCAACAGATTTGGCGGGCGTCTCCCCATGATCGAATATTGCGAACAGCATAATTTACCGATTAAAGCCTCGCGAGAAAAACCCTACTCTACTGACGCCAACCTACTCGGTCTCACACATGAAGCTGGTAAACTAGAGTCTTTGCAAACACCGGCACGATTTATAACGCCCGAGATGGGACAATGGCCCGAACAGGCGCCCGATAAAAGCGAGACTATTACCGTTAAGTTTGTGAACGGCATGCCGGTCGCCATCAACGACAAGAAAACCGGTAATTTCGAGGCCATCGACATAACAAATAAAATTGCTGGTAACCATGGAATAGGCATAGGCACGCATCTTGTAGAAAATCGTTTTGTCGGTGTGAAATCGCGCGGCGTCTACGAAGCTCCTGGCATGGAACTGCTGGGTACCTGTTACAGCTTATTACTGCAACTCATCCTTGATCGTCGTAGCCGTGAATTGTTCGATACTCTGTCAGCCACTGTTGCCAAACAAGTCTATCAGGGCTACTGGAATGATGTAGCTTCGCGCATGCTGCAAAAAGCCATCGCCGAAACGGCGGCGCTCGTGACGGGCTCTATAACTGTCGCTCTTTACAAAGGCGGTATTAGTTATGTCAGCTCAGCTGATGTGCGACATTCATTGTTCTCCAACGATAGCTCGATGGAAAACGAAGGCTCATTCGATCATAAGGATTCGGAAGGTTTCGTGCGGGTATTGGCTGTGCACGCGCGGTCAATTGCGCAAGCCGGTCAAGTAAGTGGCACGCCTCGCCATATGAAACCACAAGCACCACGCGAACCCGGTTGGGTCGATCCTGATCACGAAGGGCTCGATTAGCCGCGGCATTATCATCTTACGGTGAGATTTCTTTCAATCGACCGCCAAGGCGAAAGGGAGAGATGCTTTTGCCCAGACCCGTTGTATCATCGGTTACAACCAAAGCGCCGCATATCGTTGCTTCGCCTTCTGCTGGTGTCATGCGCTCACCAGGTATTTTGCGCGTAAAGCGCCATATCGAAAGTTCCTTCTTCATCCCAATCACGCTGTCATAATCGCCGCACATGCCGGCGTCCGTCATGTAAGCTGTGCCCTTAGGCAAAATCTGGTCATCCGCTGTCGGCACGTGTGTATGTGTGCCGATGACAGCCGAGACACGGCCATCGAAATTGTGAGCAAACGCCTGCTTTTCCGAAGAGGCTTCACCATGAAAATCGACAAAGATGGCCTGAAGAGAGGGGCCCAGCCGGTGTTGCGATAATAATTTTTCTGTAGCCGCAAAGGGATCATCCATCATGGGCTCCATAAAAAGGCGCGCCATGGGATTTAGGATCAGGATCTTTCGCCCATCATTGAGTGTGTGCAAATAAAATCCTCGGCCGGGGGTACTTTCTGGATAATTAAGCGGTCGCAATAAGCGCGGATCATTTCCGATCGAGCCAACAAGTTCTTTCTGATCCCAGACATGGTTTCCAGTTGTGAGAACATCGGCACCAAGAACGTAAAAATCCTCTGCAATCTTAGCCGTTACGCCAAAACCACCAGCCGCATTTTCGACATTGATAATGGTGACGTCCGGTTTCAAGCTGGCTTTAAGTCCCGGATAATGTTTGGCTAACCCGTCACGCCCGCTGCGCCCCATAATGTCGCCAAAGAAGATAATTCGCACGCCGTTGCCTTTCCCCCGATTTTCAAGCTATTTATACTAACAGAATGACAAGCGCTTCACCTAATTTCGACGATTTAGATACAAGAACCGGCCGCTTGCAGCTACCGGTGCCGATGGGCGTGGATAAAGTGCTCTTGCACTCCTGCTGCGCGCCTTGTTCGGGTGAGGTTATGGAAGCTATGCAAGCCAGTGGCCTAAGACTGACCATTTATTTCTATAATCCCAACATCCACCCACGCGAAGAGTATCTTTTGCGTAAGGCCGAGAATATTCGCTTTGCCGAGCACCTTGGTATCCCGTTTATTGACGCCGATTATGACACGGATAACTGGTTTATGCGTGTCAAAGGACTTGAGTGGGAGCCTGAACGAGGCACCCGCTGCACCCAGTGTTTTGATATGCGCTTTGAGCGCACGGCGCTCTATGGTTATGAGAACGGGTTTAGTCTCTTCACCTCGTGTCTTGGTATCTCGCGTTGGAAAAATATGGCGCAGATCAACGATTGCGGTCATCGCGCCGCCGCACGTTATGAGGGTATGCATTATTGGGATTACAACTGGCGCAAACAAGGCGGTACAGACCGCATGATTACCATTTCAAAGCGTGAAGAGTTTTATCAGCAAGAATATTGTGGATGTATTTACTCTCTTCGTGACACCAACAAGCACCGCCGGGATACAGGCAGAGAAAATATAAAAATAGGCGAGCAGTTCTACGGCGTAAAAAATCGATAGACTAAATAATGTATTCAACCTTTGGCGGCGGAGCCTCACCTCTTACGGGGCGAAGCATAATGACACTCCTTTTATCCGAACTTTTAAGTATGCTCCAGAAACCAGAGTTTTGGTAAAAAGGCATCTCGTCTTTGCTTGTTTCAAGCGTAATGAAGGCCTCCGAGATGCCCATTATCAGCATGGATCTTCGTACGGCTTGAATTCCCATAGATAGTAACAGGCTGCCGGTTCCCCTTCTTCGAAATTTTTCATCTACAGCGACGCCTGCAAAAGAGAAAGGTGGAATTCCGTTGTAGTTTTCTGGCGCATAGCAAGCAAGCGTACCAACCACCTTGCTGCCGTTGCCCAGATTCTCTAACTTTCCCTGGGAGGCAACAAACATTTCCACACCGGCGTTGGGATCGTTTGCTGCCGAAAGTAATCTTGACGCTGTATGTGCAGCGCCTGCTGTAAAGCTTTTCATTAGAAAATCATGTGCCTCTTGCCGCGCAAGCGGCAATGGCGGTAATAGGCCAAACGTAATGTCGGGCAAAATATGCAGCGTCATTTAAAAAATCCATAAAATATAATCATCGCCAAGGCTGAGATTATATTTCTGAATGATCCAGAATGATAGGCGCAGAAATAGTTTTGCAGCTTATTGTGCCTCAAAAATGGCGCTTTTCAGGTCATTTTCGCCAACATTCTCGATGAGAAGCGAAGCAAGCTTGATCTTGTTGGAGTACTCTAAAAAATTAGCCGTTTAGCTTTTTTATAATTCCATCCAACTGATCAAGATCCTGATAATAAAAAGTGATCGAGCCTGCTTTGCCATCTGTTTGAATTTTCACTTTGAGGCCGATTAATTTCTGTAAGCCCTTTTCAAGAGCCAGGATATCGGCATCTGACTGCGCTGTACTTTTGGATGGTTTCGCATTTTTGTTGTCAGCCGCCGAAGACTGGCTTTTCGCCAAGGCTTCGGCCTGACGCACACTAAGACCTTTGCTGATTATTTCAGCCGCCAACTGCAGGGGGTTCTTGGCCACAATAAGCGTACGCGCATGCCCCGCTGAAAGCTCGCCGCGTTCAATCATCTGTTTTACTTCTTTGGGCAAACTTAAAAGACGAATTAAATTCGATATGTGGCTACGACTTTTGCCGACGGTTTTAGCTAAGTCTTCATGGGTATGCTGAAATTCTTCCAGCAGCCTTTTATAGCCTTCGGCTTCTTCGAGGGGCGACAGATCCTGCCTCTGTACGTTTTCGATGAGGCCGATTTCCAGAGCTTCGCGATCTGAAATATCGCGCACCACAACCGGTACTTCGTGAAGACCGGCCAGCTGTGCCGCGCGCCAACGGCGCTCACCAGCAACGATTTCATAAGCGTCCTTGGCGCCTGGTAAGGCGCGAACCAAAAGCGGCTGCAGAATACCGCGCTCACGGATCGATTCAGCAAGTCCCTTAATCGTATCTTCGTCAAAATGGCGTCGTGGTTGAAAGGCACCGGGCTGCAAAAATTCAATCGCAATTTTAGTCGCAGCTTTGTCACCACGCGCCGTTGTCGCGATCGGCTTTGGTTGGTACGAAGCATCAGCATCGCCAAATAACGCAGACAATCCTCGGCCGAGCGGTGATGGTTTGGTGGCTTGGTTCATAAATTCAATCCTCAGTTATAGGTTCACTCTATAATTATTCATGCCGCCACTTGTGTCGCGCGGCGGTTTTCACGTTTTAAAACTTCACTCGCCAAGTGCATGTAAGCGCGTGAGCCCGGACATTTGAGGTCATAAAGCAATACCGGTTTACCGTGCGAAGGCGCCTCCGAGACGCGCACATTACGCGGTATGGCTGTCTCGTACACGCGATCACCAAAAAACTCGCGTACATCACGCGCGACAGCATCGGAGAGACTGTTGCGTTTATCGTACATGGTTAGCACAACGCCTTGAATCTCGAGCGCTGGATTGAATCGCTCACGAACGGCCTCGATTGTCTGCAGTAAATTCGACATACCCTCGAGCGCATAAAACTCAACCTGAAGTGGCACGAGTAAAGCGTCAGCTGCAACTAAAGCATTCAGTGTAATCAGGTTGAGAGACGGCGGACAGTCGACCAACATAAAATCATAATCGTTTGCGCTGCGCTCCAGAGCATCGCGCATACGAAATTCTCTTCGCTCGGCATTCACTAATTGGATCTCCGCGCCCGCAAGATCAGCCGATGACGTTATGATCGACAAATTCGGGATCAAAGTTTCGCGTGCAACATCTTCGACCAAGAGACCATCAAACATCAACTCATAACATCCAGCGCCGCGTGCGCCGCGAGGAATGCCGAAACCAGTTGAAGCGTTACCTTGTGGATCTGCATCTACAACAAGCACGCGCTTGCCGGTTGCCGCCATGGCTGTTGCTAAGTTGACGGTCGTGGTTGTTTTGCCGACACCGCCTTTTTGATTGACGACAGCAATGACACGACAGTGGGCCTGGTTTTGGCTCGGATTTTTTTCTCTGTCTGGCGCTATTTGCGTCATAGTTTTTGACTTCCGCCTTTATTTTTCAGATCGGTTATTTTTAGTACGATGCCGTAAGGATCGCTAAGGCTAGCTATCTTTTCGCAAGCGAATCTCCAATATTGTGTAGCTTCTGTCAATTCGTCCTCAACCTGTTGGCCTTTAAGGAAAAGACCTAAAGTATGCCTTTTCATGAACGGCATTACTAAATTTAGTAGCTCAGGCAGTGGCTTCAGAGCGCGTGCCGTGACCACATCTGCTTTGAGGTTTATAACTGATTCGACCCTCATCTGATGTATTATTACGTTCAATTTAAGCTCTTCAGATACGGAACGTAAGAAGCCAACCTTCTTGCCAGTACTCTCAATCAAATGGACCTCTGGTGTGCCAAGTAGGCTCAAAACAAGGCCTGGAAATCCTGCCCCACTACCCAAATCTACCAAAACTCTTACGTCTTTCGGGATCAATTTAATCAGCTGTGCGCTATCAAGGAAATGTCGCCTCCATGTGTGCTCTAATGTGCTCTTGGCAACCAGATTAAATTTCTGATTCCACTCAAACAGCATCTCGGCATAACGATCGAATTTATTGATCGCTTCACGTGAAACGCCAAGAGTTTGCAGGAATTCTTCGCGTTCAGCGTTTTTTTCAGGCACTGATTTTTTCCTGAACTTCAGGCTTGCGTTTTACATAGCGCAAAAGAGCAATTATAGCTGCCGGCGTCATGCCTGGAATTCGCGCTGCAGCACCTAAGGTCTCAGGTTTCGTTTGGCTAAGTTTCTGTCTTATCTCTGTCGATAAACTGCCTATTGCAGTCACATCCAAATCAAGTGGCAAAAGAAGGTCCTCATCCTTTCGGAAGGCTCTAATATCCGCTTCTTGGCGTTCAGTGTAACCTGAGTACTTTCCTTCAATTTCGAGTTGCTCGATAATGGCAGGAGCAAAGCAACTGAGCTCTGGCCAAATCGCGCTTAGCCTATCAACATTGATGTCAGGGTAAGACAAAAGCTCTAAAGCCGAACGCCTCGTGCCGTCTTGGTTGATTTTTAGACCCCACTGAGCCAACTGGTTGGGCGTCGCCTGCAAACGATGAGCAAGCTCTCTTGCCTCATTTAAGGCTGTCATTTTGGCCCTGAATGCCGTTTCACGCGTAGAGCCAACGCAACCAATCGCTAGTCCCAAATCCGTCAATCTCTGATCAGCATTGTCGGCACGAAGCGTAAGGCGATACTCAGCGCGCGAGGTAAACATGCGATAGGGCTCGCTTGTCCCGCGCGTCACAAGATCATCGATCATAACGCCGATGTAAGCCTTTGAGCGATCAAGGGAAAACGGCGCTTCACGTGAAACGGCTAGCGCTGCATTCAAGCCTGCCATTAACCCCTGAGCCGCAGCCTCTTCGTAGCCCGTGGTTCCGTTGATCTGGCCAGCAAAAAAAAGCCTTGAAATTCTTTTTGTTTCAAGAGTTTGCTTTAGTTCTCTCGGGTCACAATAGTCATATTCTATGGCATAACCGGGGCGGATCATTTCTGCCAATTCCAGGCCAATTATGCTGTGGACCAATTCAAGTTGTACATCACGCGGGAGGGACGTAGAAATGCCATTTGGATAAATGGTTGTGTCATCCAGACCTTCCGGCTCAAGGAATATCTGGTGGCGGTCCTTACCGGCAAAACGCACGACCTTATCCTCGATAGAAGGACAGTAGCGTGGCCCAATACCTTCGATTTGGCCAGAATAGATGGGCGCACGATGTAGATTTTTTCTAATGATTTCATGGGTTTTAGCTGTTGTGTGCGTTATGCCGCACTTAACCTGTGGCGTTGTTATATCGGCCGTAAGCGATGAAAAAGGCACAGGCGGGATATCCCCTGCTTGCATCTCAAGCTGTGACCAGTTGATTGTCCTACCGTCAAGACGAGGTGGTGTGCCTGTTTTAAGCCTGCCTAGTAGAAACCCAAACCTTTTCAATGTCTTAGAAAGAGAAGTTGATGGTTTTTCGTTCACGCGCCCGGCGGGTATTTTCTCCCCACCGATATGGATAAGACCATTCAAAAAAGTACCTGTCGTAATGATAACAGCACCCGCTCGAATTTCCCTACCCTCGGCCGTAATAATGCCTGCCGCCCTATTATCCTGATCAAGGATGAGATCCTCAACCGATAGAGCGCAAATGGTCAAATTTGGCTGCTCGAAGAGCGTTTTTTGCATGGCCTCGCGATAAAGTTTGCGATCAGCCTGGGCCCTTGGACCGCGTACGGCTGGGCCTTTGCTACGATTTAGAACACGAAACTGTATGCCCGCTTTGTCGGCAACACGACCCATAATGCCATCCAGAGCATCAATTTCCCTCACCAAATGGCCTTTTCCAAGGCCGCCTATGGCTGGATTGCAGGACATTTCGCCTATTGTCTCGATTTTATGCGTAGCCAGAAGGGTATTTGCCCCCAGGCGCGCAGAGGCAGCGGCAGCCTCGCAACCAGCGTGCCCAGCCCCTACGACGATCACGTCATAATTTAACGGCTCATTCTTCATGGCTAGAAACATAATAAAATCAAACCACTAAAGCAAAATCTTTCGTCTTTTAGTGGCCATATTTCTGTCTTAACGATATCGTTAATAATTTGTATTAACCTTTGTAACTGTAGGGATAGACGTTTTGAGTGTAGGGGTGAGCCCAGGAAATATAGGGGTTTAGAGCAAAAATTCATGGAATAGGGATGGTCTCGAAGGGATGAGGCCATGGAGCCGATGGGTAGAGAGATACATATCGAGGAACTCCGCCAGCACCTTAGCCAGGCTAAAGACCGCTTGTCACACGAAAAAAGTGAAATACTCAACCTTCATCCGCTACCTGACACATTCAACCGCGAAGAATATGCTTTCGCCTATGTGCGTGCCGAACGGCTTGGCATGCGCGCCATCAATCGACGGCTGGCCGAGATCGACTGGCTGCCAATGCAGCTCGACGCAAAGTCCGAAGTTATGTCAGAAAATCGCTCGTCAATGAAACGCTGGCTGACCTCTGCTTTCACACGCAAACCGGATTCCGACGAATTTGGCAACGACTTTATGCACTCTCTGGCACGTTGCGGTTTAGCCCTTGGCTGGGAGCACCCTGGTTTCATCAAATTATCGGCGCGCATTGCCAATCTGTTTCGCGACTTATCTTGTCTCATTGGAACGATTTATTATTGCACTTGGCTTGCCGAGAATAATGTCGAGAGTATCCGTCTCAGCAGTCCCGAAGACATCAACAAAACCGCCGAAGAAATATCGGTCATGATGCAGTCGCCCGAAGTCTATAAGTTTATGCGCGCAACAGAACAGGATGATACAAAAGCATCAAAGCGCAAAAAAAGCGGCGGTGAAAAAGAAACGCATGTAAAGAAACGTCCTGTTTTACGTGTGATTGAGAACAAAGAGTATTTCGACAGTTTTTCGCCAGAGCCAGCACCGGTCATGTGACGCCCCTCTACCTTCGACAATAAAACAAAATGAAACGGAGTGATTGGCGCATCGCCGCTAGGTGTTGTTTAGCCGGGTGTGGGCTTTGGATTTAACTCATAGCTTAAGCTTATCGCCATGGGCTCACCCGGTTTTATGGGAAGCTGCCTTCGCTTGGCCAAATTTATTATTAGGCCCTAGCAGGGGTATTTATTTTCCAATACAAAAATCCCTAAAAATTATATCGAGTAAATCCTCAACATCTATATGGCCCGTGATGTGGCCAAGCGCCCGTGAAGCTAAGCGTATGTCCTCTACGCAAAGTTCCGGCGCTGCGGCCACCAGCGCGCGATTAAGATGGCCTACGCATTCCTCAAGTGCCGCGCGATGACGCAAACGCGTTAGCGGTGGTTGCCCTGTATTGGCAAAGCGTAAGTCGATTTCCTGAACGAGCCGATCAAGGAGAGCCTCAATGCCTTCCCCGGTTTTGGTGGCTATAAAAAGATCAGCACCTAGTCGCACCGAATTTCCATTACTCTCGGATATCAAGTCTGCCTTGTTCACGATAACCAAGGCATTATCATCCATGAGTTTGCGCGTTGCTTCATCAAGCTTTGGCCAATGCTCGCCATCAAATACCAGTAGTTTAAAATCGGCGTGGCCGGCGCGCGCCAACGCACGCCGCACCCCTTCACTTTCAATTTTATCGACGCTCTCGCGTAAACCTGCTGTATCGACAAGCGTAATCGGGTAGCCGCCCAAATCGAGGTGCACTTCAATGACATCACGCGTCGTGCCCGCAACCTCGGATACGATCGCCGCCTCCCGCTTCGCCAACGTATTTAGCAGGCTCGACTTGCCCACATTGGGGGGGCCAAGAATGGTGATCGTAAACCCTTCACGCAATCGTTCGCCCCGATGGCGATCATCGAGATAATGCTTGATTTCCAGACTAAGTCCACGCACATCGGCAAGGCGATCACGCGCTATGTCTTTGGGTAGTTCTTCGTCACTGAAATCAATTTCAGCCTCAAGATGGGCAAGCGCTTTAGTCAAGTGTGCCCGCCAGGTTTCATAAAGTTTTCCTAAGTCTCCCTCGAGCTGCCGCATGGCCTGACGGCGCTGAGCCTCACATTCAGCGTTAACCAAGTCGGCTACGGCCTCGGCTTCAGTAAGGTCCATTTTGCCGTTTTCGAAAGCACGGCGTGTGAAAGCGCCTGGTTCGGCGAGTTGAAAGTTAAGTTGGTACAAAGATTCTGTAAGCGCGTTGATAACTGCGCGGCCGCCATGAACATGAAACTCCACAACGTCCTCACCAGTATAGCTTTGCGGTGCTGGGAAAAAAATCACCAGCGCGCAATCAATGAGCACGGATGTCTGCACATGATGGATTTTGCGCAAAACCGCCTCGCGCGGCTTGGGTAAAATCTTTGGCCGACAGAGTTTGCCGATGGCCTGGGTTGCCGCTGGGCCCGATAAGCGCAAAACCGCGATACCAGAACGGCCCGGGGCAGAAGCAAGCGCAAAAATAGTGGATTGGGGCATGTTCATAGAAGTTTGCGGCTTAATAATGTGTTTATCATTTTTTTCGCAGCAAGCGATCAGCCGTGATTCCGAAGGTCGGGTTCAAGCCTTGCGTGATGGTAGCCTAAGTCGCTCAACGCGATCACCCTTAACAAGATGGGTAGCGATAATTTCATCGACATCGCTTTCATTCTTAGGTGCGTACCACACGCCCTCTGGATAGACCACAAAACAAGGCCCAAGTTCGCAGCGGTCCAAGCATCCGGCATTGTTGATACGAACATCTGGCAAGCCAAGCTCTTTGCAGCGTGATTTCATATAGTCTCGCAGCCGCTCGGCGCCTTTCTCGGCACAACAGCCACGTTTGTGGCCCGGTGGGCGCTGATTAGTGCAGCAAAATACATGCGCGCGGTAATAAAGCTCGATATCGGATTTCATTTAACTTTACGATCGCCCATCGTTGTCATACTGGCAGCGGCACCTGACATCACCTGTTGCATTTGCGACCAGAACATCTTTTGCATTTGCTCGGCACCCTGCATGCTGGCGGGAAGCCAGTTTTTGATCAATGCCTCGGGATCCATCGCCTGCATATTTGAGCGCAAGCGCTGCTCAAAGTCTTTCATGAGTGCTTCTTGCATGGGCTGTACGTCAGGCAAGCCCAGAAAAGCTCGCGCTTCCTCCGGCGAACATTCGACATTAAAGGTAACTTTCATGGCCGTGCTCCTGCCTGGTTGGTCTTAATTTAGTTTATCGCTTTCTCCATCAATCACAAAGCGATTTGGCAAAGTGGCTAAAGATGCCTTGTGAGGACAATCCCGCCCTTGTAACCTCGTGCCTCATGGCCACTACATTTTCCAGAATTGTTGTATCTAAGAATACGGTCACGGCCGTCATTGCGGCTTTGGTGGCGCTGCAGTTTTTTTTCGTGGCCGCCTACGTTCTCAACGAACATACAATCTATTTCTGGGACCATAATATGTACCTGGCACTCGCAAGTGCCGGGTCTGATGCTTTTGCGAACGGATTTGGTAACGGCTGGGACCGCTTCTATGCCAGCCTCGGCGGCGATTACAATTTGATCTTTGCCATACCATCCTTTGTAAGCTTTTCTTTGTTCAGCCCATCGCGTTTAGTTTTTATACTGACTAATTTTACTGTTTATTTTTTAGTTTATGAAATCGCCATAGCCTCCGTTTTGCATCGCGCCTTAAAGATTAAGTGGAGCCTCAGTCTCATCATAGCGCTGGCAGCTTGTTCTCTTGTTCCGCCCCTCTGGGTACCGCTGTTTGAAGGTTACCCAGATGTAGGGGCTGCCGCCTGCGTTGTCTTTGCGCTCGGGTTGTTTTTTCCACTTGATCGACAACTTAAATTCCGTCGAGCGCTCGGCATAGGCCTACTGCTTGGTTTGGCTGTATTGCTGCGTCGTCATTACGTTTATTCGGCGATCGCCCTCTTAATTGTAGCGGCAAGCACTTACTCACTTAGCCTTTGGAGGGGATCGTCAAAAAAAGATCGCCTGGGAGCGCTCGGCAGAGTTGTTTTGTTATTCGTCTTAAGCGGAACAGCTATGACGGCTGTCATAGCTCTTGTGGCTCCAAGGTTTTTATGGCGGGCAATGACGACAAACTATAATGCGCTGTATTTATCCTATAAAAAGCCGCCATTGGAGTTTTTACAGTTTTCCATAAGCGCCTTTGGGATAGGTCTGTTGGCGGTTGCCGTAAGCGGACTATACTGGATGAAAAGAAAAGATGGTGCCGGCCATAGGTTAGCCCAATTCATTTCGGCCTGGACTGCGCTTTGGCTGGTTATCTGGTGCGCTGGTCCGGATCAAATGGGACATCACTATGTGCAACAAATGCTGCCGGTCATTGTTATCGTCGGCATCTGCGGCTGGATGGTCTATCTTGATAGACTGCGACAAAAACGGGCTTTGCTTTGGTGTGCCGCGCTGGGCTTAGGTTTAATCGCAAATAGCGCCTGGGCCTTGTGGTTTTCCCCTGAACTATTATGGGCCAACAATAACGGCCCGATACAACTTTATTCATCACCACGTCCGCCGCCACGTCGTACGGACTATGATGAATTAGTGCGGATGGCTACATATCTACAAAATGCTACAAGCGCAGATGACCGTTTGTTTGTAATCGGCTCTTCGTTCGTATTCAACGCCGACATTCTGCACAGCCTTTATAATAATATTCTCGGTGCCCCCGGCATGGCAGCACGTTTTGTCGTAACGCCCGAGATCGACCACGAGCAAGCGGCGCCGCTTGATAGTTTTTCTACTGCCAATGTCTATATTGTAGCCGAGCCCGCGCAATACCACCTCGACCCCGCCGGTCAGAAGGTTGTCACAGCCGCCGTAAACCAATTTCCACCGCCTCTTGAACGCTCAGGTTTGTTTCATGAAGATGATGAGAAATTCGAGTTGATGCAAAATGTCATGGTACATGTTTGGCGACGCGATGACTGGCGGCCCGCTATGTTGCATGATACGTTACAACAAATTCGCCGCGACGGCCCCGAAGATGTTGTGCATCAGCAGGATTGGGTTGCTCTTACGCAACCTTGGAGCGTACAGATCTCCACAACCGGTCAGAACTCTACATCGGCCCTTGGTCTCTTCAGCCATGCGCGGCCACAACTAAGCCTGTTCTTCGACTACCCGCTTGAGGGTGGTGAATATCGACTTACGTTTGTTGCGGCCACGGATGGCCGTTGTACCAACCCGCTTTTTCATATCGATGCCATGAACGGTCGCGGTAAAGCCGTATCATCAAGAGACCTTGTCCCTGAAGAGGGTTCCGGTCGTGTTTCACAGAACGTCTCGCTACCTGCGACAAGCGAAGACAAATATTTCCTGCAGCTTGACCTACACGTAGACGCTGCAGCAATATGTAACGCTTTAATTCAGGAATTACGTGTAACGCGCCTCTAAACAGTTTTGTTTGCCAAGCTGGCAAGATGCGCCTATTTTTTACGCTACCCAGCTCGTCTTTCGTGAGGTGCCTTATGCCCGACGTTAAAATCAAGTCATTGCATCAAGAAGAGTTCGGCGCCTACCTAGCCATACCCAAAAACAATCGCGGCCCCGGGATTGTTGTTATTCAAGAAATTTTCGGCGTTAATGCTGCCATGCGTACGATCTGTGATGATCTCGCTGCCAAAGGCTACATGGCAATTTGTCCTGATCTTTTCTGGCGGCAACAACCCGACATTCAGCTGACTGACAAAACACCGGCTGAGTGGGACCGTGCGTTCGAACTCTACAAGGGTTTTGATGTTGAGGCTGGCGTACGCGACTTGCTGGCGACTTTAGCTTATGCACGTAAAATGCCCGGCTGCTCCGGTAAGGTTGGTTGTGTCGGTTATTGTCTTGGCGGAAAGCTAGCCTATCTTATCGCCGCACGCAGCGATATTGATTGCTCGGTTAGTTATTATGGCGTTGGGCTTGATGAGATGCTTGATGAGGTGCACGATATCCGCATGCCGTTATTGTTGCATATCGCCGAGCTTGATAAGTTTGTTGGCCCACCTGTTAGACAGAAGATACTTAATGCCGTAGCCAAAAATCCTGTAATTACCGCCTATGTCTATAACGGCGTCGATCATGCCTTCGCCCGACCCCAAGGACAGAAGTACGATAAACAAGCTGCTGACTTGGCCAATCAGCGCACAGACGCATTCCTAGCTAAAAATTTGCAAAGCTAAATTTCAATGCCCAGCATATTCACCTTGCTCAACGGGTGGCGCCGTCATACTTAATACGAAAAATGACACAGATCTTCGATATTCCCCGAATTTATAGCCCTACCGCTTGGGCGGCTGCAAAAGTTCCTGCCCGCAAGATGACCACCGCACATTTTGCGATAGGTGTCGCCATAAGCGCCCTACGCGCGCCGGGTGTTACCTGTAGATATGACGAGCGTGCCCACGGTAACATAGTCAACCAGATCCTAGGCGTCTTTGGGTTAGATCGACGCTCTGATCAAGCTGACAGATATCATTGGCAGCTGTCCATCATGGCCGAAGGCGATACCGGGGCGGGCGCGAGAGAAATGGTGGGTATTGATTTGAAGGCCCTAGAATTGGCCCGTGATGCCTTACTCAAGAATAATACATCGCGCTGGAAAATGCGAGCATCCCTGGCAGGGTTCGTCGTTATCAAAGCCGTTGATGTCGCCAAAATAACGCTAACTCATGTTGTTGATTACCTTACCTGGTATATGTTGGGCAGCGTTGAAAACCTCGCTAAGCGACAAAGCCTTACCTCACGCGCCATCAATTCATGCTTTGGTTGGGGTTATAAACAAATATCGAAACAAATATTTTCTCGTTTACATCGCACGGCAAATCAACCTGTTGCGGATGCTCTCATGGCGGTTGCCAGAGAGAGTGATTTTGGCGAAGGGTACTTTGAGGCAGAAAGGCCTAAATTTGCACGCTCTGGCCCAACACAAGCACGCGATATCTTGGTCTCTGAACCAGGCGAAGAGCGCACCAGGCACACTGAACTCACACCCTTACAATTGATGACCGCCCTCGAACGCCGCCTTGAGATGGTGCCGGTTAGCAACTCTTCAACTGTGGCCAACTTTGTCTTGGAAGCACGCCCATTAAATCCCTGCACGCGTACGGATATGAGTGCGCATCATGCTACCAAAGCAAGGTGCATGGCCTCTTCTGTTGGGCCACCGGTGCGCCATGTCTACCCAGAGGGATTTGACGCTTTTGAGGGATTGGTGGTTCGCTTGCATGCATCTCTCATGCCTATGCCCTAAACTCTTTAAGTAAAAATGGGGCATGAAATTATTTTAACCATAACTGAGCCTTTGGGGACGATCTTGTTTTGTCCTATGACATCCGCATGGCCCTTTTCAGAACAGCTCTTGCAACCAGCGCTCTTCCCGCGCCGCCATCTTATCGTCGACGGCTCAGTGAAGAGGAGTGGATTAACACGTCTCAGCCCTGGGGCAATATAAAGTCCAGAGTTCTCGCTTGGGTGATGGCCGCAGGAGCTTTTAAGCGGATCCCTCTTTCGTGCCAGCAGCAAGAACTGCCCCAGGAAGAAGTCATCGCCCCCATCGTGGAAAGCTTTGGCATATCTTATGGCGCACTCGCCGGGAAAGTTCGCTGGACCCTCACCATCGAGAGTGGACGCGCTGATGAAGAGTATGACTTCGGTTCCAACGTCCATGATCAGGACTTGCTTAGTCAACAATACTACGAGAGCTTGTTAAGAGATCCCGATGTTAATAAAAAACTGCGCCGTACCAGTTTCAGATTACGCGCTTGTAAGGTTGGATTTGGCGCTGGTTTAGGTTTCTCCATAGTACTTCCTCCAATCTGCATGGCAACTATGTATAGTCTCCAGCCTTCGTCGATCTTGGCGAATGCGGCGACCTCTGCGACTGTTGCCGCTTTGTGTATTGGCGCTGGTCTCTTCTCAGACCAGCGTCTGCGGAGATGGACTGCCGAACGTGATATGTCCAAGCTCTGGGAATTAGGTCGCAAACCCCTGGTCAAGAGCTGGCTAAGTATGACTAACAGCCATCCATTTAAACCTATCGGCCTTTCTGTTGGCGGCCCAGAACCCCTTGAGATGGAAGGTAGGGACATAATTGAAGCCACAGCGCCCTACGCTGAAAAGACCATTAAAATCTGTTTGGATAATAATGTCGGATTTACACTTACGGCCAAGCCAGGACATCCAAGCCACGCCAACAGTTGTGCCCGCTTGCGTGTAGAGCCTGCTTTAGATAATGGCTAGAAGTCTGCTTGAAGTATCTTCATTGATACGTTTATGATTAGTCGCAGGTTTAATCTATCGATAGCCGAGCGACAAAGTCGATGCCTCACGCAATTCGCATTCATGCCCATGGCGGACCAGAGGTTCTGAGATGGGAAGATCTGCCGCTTGGCGAACCAGGCCCCAATGAGGTTCGCATCAAACAAGAAGCCGTGGGGCTTAATTTCATCGACATTTATCACCGCACCGGTCTCTACAAAGTTGAACTGCCGACAGCACTTGGACTTGAGGGGGCCGGCATTATTGATGCGGTTGGCACAGACGTAACGGATTTTAAAATCGGCGACCGCATAGCCTACGCCTCTGGACCGATAGGATCTTATGCCGAAATAAGGCTGATGCCGGCTGACAAAATCGTTGCCCTGCCCGCACATTGTTCGACAAAAATAGCCGCTGCCATTTTGCTCCAAGGAATGACAGCGCATTATCTCATCCACGATACATTTCGTGTGCGCCCCGGCCATTTCATATTGCTCCATGCTGCGGCTGGTGGTGTTGGTCAAATCTTGACGCAGTGGGCAAAAAGCAAAGACGCTATCGTGATTGGTTCTGTTGGTAGCGACGACAAGGCTAAAGTCGCGAAACAACACGGCGCGGACTACACGATCGTCTATACAAAGGAAAACTTTACCGATCGTGTCAAAGAGATTACTGGCGGTAAGGGTGTCGATGTCGTCTATGATTCCGTCGGAAAAAGCACCTTTATGGGCAGTCTCGATTGCCTCAAACTGCGCGGTACGATGGTAAGTTTTGGCCAAGCCTCAGGGCCTATTCCGCCTTTTGACATTAGCATTTTAGCACAAAAAGGCAGTCTCTATCTCACCCGACCTTCACTCCTACATTACACGGCAACCAAAGAAGAATTGCGCGCGCGTGCCAAAGATCTCTTTAGTGCACTCGAAAGTGGCATAATTAACCCCAGTATCGGACAAACATTTCCTCTCAAAAATGCAGCTCTCGCCCATCAAGCCCTCGAGGCACGACAAACTACGGGCTCCGTTGTTTTG
>JABDFY010000011.1:0-5661 GCA_013286365.1 Alphaproteobacteria bacterium | reverse complement strand
CCCTAAAAGACTTTTTGATAATTGATTTAATGGTCAGACCGGGCGGTCCATAGCGGGTTTTTGATCTGCTCTAAAAATGTTTCGTGGGCCTTAAGTTCATCTTCCGACAACACATGGGGTCGCGGTTCGCGATATTCGCGCTTCTGTACACCGATGACTTCAGTTTCGTTCGTCGTCGCGGCAGCCATCGCCAAATCTGGTTGTCGTCCACCGCACAACTCAAGATAAATGTCCGCCAGTAGTCGCGCATCAAGCAGAGCACCGTGCAATTGGCGACCCGATGCATCAATGCTGAAACGCTTACAGAGGGCGTCCAGTGAAGCGGGCGCACCTGGAAACATACGCCGCGCCATTTTGACCGTATCGATGGCCCGATCAGAAGGGAGCGCCGGAAAACCATGCCGTGTGAGCTCGGCGTTAAGAAACCCCATATCGAAAGCAGCATTATGAATAACCAGCGGCGCCTCACCGATGAATTCAAGAAACGCCTCAACAATCCCAGCAAATGGGGGTTTTGACGCCAGAAACTCACCGCTCAGACCATGTATCATGGCGGCTTCGGTTGGCATGTCGCGTTCGGGATTTATATAGGCTTGATAAGTGAGGCCGGTTGGTACGTGATTGAAAAGTTCAACGCAGCCAATTTCAACTATGCGGTGGCCCTGTGAGGGATCAAGTCCCGTCGTTTCAGTATCAAGTATAACTTCGCGCATCTATGCCTCTGTTCTAATCATTTTTATTCTACAACAAGGTTGCATCGAACGAAAGAAAGAATGACGCCAAAGCTATACGCGGGGCTTAAGGATCAAACCAAGCACATGGCGTAATTGCTTCTTCGTATCACCATAGCCCTTGCCGGTATTGATGGTGTAATCGGCAAGCTTTCGCTTTTGTTTATCACTCATTTGACGGCTACGTATGGCCTTGAATCTAGCCTCCGTCATATTCTTGCGCTGCATGACACGTGCGCGCTGTAGAGCGTGCGGCGCCGTAACACAAATAGTCACCGTACAGCGTTTTTCAGCGTGTGTTTCAAATAATAGCGGAATTTCCAAAACGACTGCTCTGATATTCCTTTTTTCGGCGCGTTGCAAAAAATCTCGTTCCGCTTTCTGCACAAGGGGGTGCAAAATTTTTTCGAGCCGCCGCAACTTCTCTGGATGCTCAAAGACATCTTTGCCAATAGTCTTCCTATCTATGGCGCCGCCTTTTAGCGCCTGGGGAAAAGCCTTGGCAATTCTTTTCACCGCCCGCCCTCCTTTGCGCATGAGCTTATGCACCTCCCTATCGGCGTTATGCACAGGTAAGCCCATGCCACGTAGAATTTTTGCGGCTGTGCTTTTGCCCATGCCGATGCCGCCGGTAAGGCCTATTTTGATCAGTCCGCTCATTGATCTCCAAGTACATGGTTCCGCAAGGCTGTCGTCACCTCCGGGGTTTTGCCGAACCAGGCGGCAAAAGCAGGCTGTGCTTGATATAAAAGCATGCCAAGCCCATCGATGGCCTTATGGCCACGCAACCTCGCTTCTTTAAGCAGCGGCGTTGTAAGGGGTGCATAGACAATATCGGTAACAGCAGCGCTTCTTGGTAAATTTTCGAGGCTGACATCAAGCGCTGGTTGGCCCTGCATACCAAGAGGCGTTGTGTTAACCAGCAACTCCGCCTTTTTCAATGCCGTTTTATAGTCCCTCCACGCAGTGACCTTGATTACGCCGCCGAGCTGCCGCGCTAAATCCTCTGCCTTCTGTTCCGTGCGGTTGATAAGATGTATTTCGTGAACCCCCATATCTAGAAGCGCCACAATAACAGCGCGGGCGCCACCGCCAGCACCAAGTATGGTGGCCACCTTATTTTTCATGTTCACGCCTGATGCCAACAGATTCTGTGTAAAGCCATAGACGTCAGTATTGCGCCCCTCAAGAACACCCTCTTCCTGCACAACGATTGTATTAATCGCTCCAATCCGTTTGGCTAAGGGCTCAATATGATCGACGATATCAAGGGCTTTTTCCTTGTGCGGAATAGTCAGGCTGACGCCGCGGAAGCCTTGACCTGATAAGGCTCGTAAACTTTCAGCAAGTTTCTCTGGCGGTACAGCCAAGGCCTCATAACTTCCGTCACAACCATAGTGTTTAAGCCAATAGTTGTGCACGCGTGGCGATAGCGAATGTCCGATGGGCCAGCCCATAACACCAGCCTTGAAGATGTTTTGTATCATGCTGATTTGTGAATGAGCCGTATCATTCGATCCCTGGTGTCGTTTTGACTTTTGTGTCCAGTTGGCGCCGGTTAAGCAGCATCATGATTTCGGCCGCGGTTTCTTCAATTGAGCGCCGCGTGACATCGATCACAGGACAGCCGAGTTTGGCAAAAAAGCGGCGTGCTTCTTGAACCTCTTCGCGCACTTTTTCTGGATCGACATAGCGGGTTTCTTTATCTTGTTGCAGAAGCTTTAGTCGACTACGTCTGATCTCTATGAGGCTATCTGGATCTTTGGTTAGACCAATAATCATAGGTTTTTCGAGATGTCCTATCTCGGTTGGAAACGCGTGGCCCGGAATAAGCGGAATGTTCGCCGCCCTTATACCGCGGTTGGCAAGATAAATGCATGTTGGCGTTTTAGACGTGCGTGAAACCCCTAAAATAATGACATCAGCATCGGCTAGGCGATCATTGCCATGACCATCGTCCTGCGCCAAGGCGTAATCCATGGCTTCGATACGGGCGAAATATTCTGCATCTAGGGCATGTTGTCGTCCGGGTGCCTGGGCCGATTTGACGCCAAAATGCGTTGCCATAGCATTTAATACAGGGTCAAGAACCGATATTGAAACAAGATTTTGGGCACGGCAGAACTCTTCAAGACGGCGACGTAGCTCTTCATCCACAAAGGTATAAAGAACAAGGCCTGGCCATTGGCGAATTCCCTCTTCGACTAAATCTAGTTGACGCTTCGTACGTATGAGACTCCAAAAATGTTCTTGGGCTTGAACATTTTCAAACTGCACTAAACAGGCTCGAGCGATATTATTGATCGTTTCACCGGTTGCATCCGATACTAAATGTACATGATTGGGTGATGAAACCATTTTACTAACAGCCTTAAATGAGAGCGGGGATAAAAGATGACGTCTGCTTAACTATCCATTCTTATGCCGCCTCTGCACTTTCTGCCAACAGAAGTTTTTACTGGTGATACTTAGTTGATAACCTCTATGAAAAGTGGGGATAAATGAACTAAGAGTTTTCCCTGAAATACACAGATAGCTAACTTGGCCCAATTTAGGCGTAACATTTAACAACTATACAGAAGTTAATCAGGACACAGGATCAAATAAAATTTCATAAACTTCTGTACAAAATTACCCGAAAGCGCCCATAAATTTTATCCCCACTCCAAGGCCTACCAACTACTACTTACCATCTTAAGATTCTTTATTATGAATAGGGAAAAGACCTGGTGATAAAATCTGATAAGCCATTATTAAACGTTCTCAATGGACAACCCACAGATTATGTTCCACTTTGG
The DNA here is from genome assembly GCA_013286365.1 of Alphaproteobacteria bacterium. GTDB lineage: Bacteria > Pseudomonadota > Alphaproteobacteria > UBA9219 > UBA9219 > JABDFY01. The sequence continues at coordinate 2,132 of JABDFY010000011.1, read as the reverse complement.
CTTATGCGTCAGGCAGGACGTTATTTGCCAGAATACCGCCAATTAAGAGCGAAAGCTAAAAATTTTCTTGATCTATGTTTTACGCCACAGTTGGCTTCAGAAATAACACTCCAACCCATACGACGCTTTCACTTCGATGCGGCTATAATTTTCGCTGATATTTTACTTATTCCTTTTGCACTCGGCCAAAGACTTGAATTCCGAGAAGGTGAAGGCCCCCTTTTGGATGCCATCAACAGCGAAAATGAACTTTCAAGACTGACTTTTAATATTGATAGATTATCGTCAGTATTTGAAACAATTGGCCTGGTCAAAGAAAAATTGGATACACAAACAGCCCTCATAGGTTTTTGTGGAGCTCCATGGACAGTTGCCTGTTATATGATTGATGGAACGAGTAAGAATTCTTTTGCGAAGACGCAAGTATGGGCTAAAGAAAAACCGCAGTGGTTGGAAAAACTAATTTCAATCCTTATAACCGTTTCAGAGAAATACTTATTACGCCAGATAGAAGCTGGTGCCGAAATTATACAGATATTCGACAGTTGGGCAGGCTTATTGCAGAACGATATGTTTGAACGTTGGGTGATAAACCCAACCAAAGAAATAATTACGCGCATTAAACAAAAACACCCCCATGTGCCGATTATAGGATTTCCGCGGGAAGCACGGGCTATGTATGCGGCCTACGCAACGCACACCGGAGTTGATGCTATGAGTATTGATCAACAAGTGTTGCTTACGGAAGCTCAGCAATTACAAAAAATAAAACTGCTCCAGGGCAATCTCGATCCACGATTGTTAGTCAAAGGGGGCGATGAAATGCATCAAGCCGTCACGGCAATTTTGACTAAGCTTGGATCCAAACATGTGTTCAATTTGGGACATGGTATTCTCCCCGAAACCCCCTTGACGCATGTGGAAGAGCTTATAAAAATAGTTCGGAATCGAAATAAAATTTAACCAAATATTAATAAACTTTGTAATAATTTGTAACTAATTAATAATTTTAGGCAGAAAACCATGTTAGTTCATGGTTATTATTCAGAGGAGAACATTATGACTACACCTGCTACTTCACCAGAAACATGTCCCCCCCATGCGGCAATAAGAGGTGGTGGTGCACTTATCACCAAACGTAGAGCTGCACATCCCGCAATTTCACATCCTGTGCAGCCGACGATTGTCCCAACAATCACCGCTCCAACAAGTGCCGCAACTATTACTGTGCCAGCCGCTGATCCACCAGCAGTTAATGTTTGGCCAAGCTGTAGTAAGGAAGTGGCTTATACCAGTCCGAGCGGACAGATAACGCAGCTCAATCGGCTCACTTCAAGAGACGGCGTGATAAGTTGGGATGCCGTAGGCGTACTCGATGGAGCCGAAGATTATAGGGAATTAGATCTAACACGACCGGCAACAATTAATGGCGAGAATGCTTTAGGGGTAGGGTTTCGCCAACTTTCTGTGCGGTCTTCAGAAGACGGGCCCTCGATCACTCTTGGGGGAAAACAATATTTTTATATGACCGCTACTCAGCAAGAAGCACTCATGTCATCCATGAGGGGTGCTTTGGGCGATAGCTGCATTGATCCAGTCAAAATTATGGAAAGACCCATACCTCGTTCACAACCAGGTGCGGGAGTGGAAGGTCTATTTCTACACTAATACCCGCTTTGATGGTCGCTCGAACGATGGCGAGCGATATCATCGAACGAAAACGCTCCCGCCGAAAGGCGGGGGTTGTTTTGTTTTGAGCCTGCTCGCAAGATGATCCGCACTACTCGGTTAGGGCAATCATGAAAAAGATCGCTATCGTTCTGTTCAATTTAGGCGGACCAGATCAACCATCTGCCGTGCGACCTTTTCTCTATAATCTATTTTACGATCCCGCTATTATCGGATTGTCAACACCTTGGCGGCAAATACTGGCGGTCTTTATCGCTTGGCGTCGAAATAAAGTTGCCCAAGCGATTTATGCCAAAATAGGCGGAAAATCACCTATTTTGGAAAATACGCAAGCCCAGGCAAAAGCCCTTGAAAAGACCTTGAAGGGTAACGCTGACAAAGAAACACGATGCTTTGTCAGCATGCGCTATTGGCATCCCCTGGACGGCGAAGCTGTAAAACAG
>JABDFY010000010.1 GCA_013286365.1 Alphaproteobacteria bacterium | reverse complement strand
TGCCGGCTTGATCGGAATTTTCTTTGGTCGCGGATGGCTTTAAAAACATCATTGCTCTCCCGAAATTGTACAGTAAAGGGCTTGTATTGGTTGGTTAACATGGCCTACGCCCGAAAGGCAAGGCATTCCTGCGACCGATAAATACAAAATATTTCTGACCCCTAGGGCTTAAATATAAAGGCTTTAGTTTCTTTCAGGAATTAGGCAATATTTGGCTTAAAGCTGTGCTACAATCTGTCGTTAATGTTTACTGTAACTTTTATCTTGGCCTCTGTTCTTCGTGGTTGAATGCAGAAAACCCACTCCTCCTCTTTTGATGTTTGCGCTATTGGCAACGCCCTTGTCGATGTAATCGCCAACTGTACCGACGATTTTCTCCAGGCAAATGGAATTGCTAAAGGGGCTATGACTTTAATCGATGCCGATCGAGCCGGGCATCTTTATGATGTAATCGGCCCTGCCGTTGAAATTTCAGGTGGTGCCGCCGCTAATACTGTCGCTGGCATCGCTTCCTTCGGCGGAAACCCGGCCTATATGGGCAAGGTAAAAGCCGACCAACTTGGCGCCATATTTCGTCACGATATGCATGCGCTTGGCGTGCACTTTGCCACATCACCTTTGGCCGAGCGTCGCACGCATGTGCGTAACGCACAAAGCGATGGCAAAAGTTCTTGTGAACCAGTGTCAAGCCAAGAGCACGCACTGCATGAGCAGCTACGCGGTGATGACAATGAACATCGGCTTATGGCACACGAAAAGTGGGAGAGAAGTTCTCCCACCGGGCGTTGTTTAATTTTAGTTACACCGGACGCCCAACGCAGCATGAGCACTTACCTTGGCGCGGCTGTTGAATTTTCCGTGAACGACATTCAGCCTGAAGTTATCCAAGCTTCTGAGGTTACATATCTGGAAGGTTATCTTTTCGATCCGCCTGAGGCGCAAAAAGCCTTTCGCGAAGCGGCCAAAATTGTTCACCAGGCTGGGCATCTGTTGGCTTTATCGCTATCAGATGTGTTCTGTGTCGATCGCCACCGCAAAGCCTTTCTCGATTTAGTTAAGGATGAAGTTGATATCCTATTTGCCAACCAGGGTGAATTATTAGCCCTTTTTGAGACCCAAGATCTCGATAAAGCCATGGCCGCCGCGCGCCAATATTGCAAAATCGCGGTTACGACGCGTAGTGAAAAGGGTGCCATCATTGCCAAAGGCAAGGAAACCGTCGAGATAAAGGCCGAGCCGGTACATCGCGTTGTCGATACCACGGGCGCCGGTGATTTATTCGCCGCCGGTTTTCTATTTGGCATGACGCGCAAGAAATCCCTTGCTGAATGCGGGCGCCTAGGCGCTCTCGCTGCGGCAGAAGTGATTAGTCACTTTGGGCCTCGGCCACAACGGTCCTTGAAAGAACTGTTGACCGCCTAAAGGGGTGTGGGTCAAAGGCGTGGAATGTTGTGATCTAAATTAGGCCGCTGATTGTTCGCGTGGCCTCTGAATGACAGCCCAATTTTTTCTGAATGCATTATCCACTTCTGCCATTAACGCCTCGATGCCAAGTTTGTGGATCGAGGTCACACCGAATTGTGCCAAACCACATGGGACTATGCCGTTGTAATGCGACAAGTCGGGATTAACATTTAAGGCAAGCCCATGATACGCTATCCAACGTCGCACTCGTACGCCGATGGCTGCAATTTTTTCTTCCTTCCCGGAGTGCGACACCCAAATTCCAACACGACCTGCACGGCGCTCGCCGATAATTCCAAATTCTTTCAATACTTCAATAATCCACTGCTCAAGCCGATTGACATGACAACGCACATCTTTCTCGCCACGCAAATCGCTAACGACATAGACCACACGTTGACCGGGTCCGTGATAAGTGTATTGCCCGCCACGACCGCTCGAAAATACAGGAAGACGGCCGGGTTCGATAAGATCATGGGCTTTTGCGCTCGTACCCGCTGTATAAAGTGGCGGATGTTCCAGCAACCAGAGTAAGTTGGGCGCTGCACCTTTCTCAATTTCAGTCACACGTGTTTCCATGACGCTAAGCGCGTCTGGATAAGGAATAAGTTCCTGCGAGACCCGCCATTCAGGCTCATAAGGGGGTGTGGCAGTGCCTTTGTAATGTAGGTCTTGCTTCATGTTCACCAAAGAATGTCTGGTCTTGATTAAGCTTAATCTAATCTGCTAAAGCCTCTCTTTCCAGTGTTACCCCTCGCAGGCTCCCATTTTAAGCGCCAAGCGGGACGGTAATAACATACGCGGCCATGGCGGAACTGGTAGACGCGCTAGCTTGAGGTGCTAGTGGGGGAAACCTCTTGGAAGTTCGAGTCTTCTTGGCCGCACCAACTTAGTTTCTACTGACGTCCAGTGATGTCTATTTTTTATAATTAAAACATGCACTTAAGTAGAAATTAGCGTCTACTAAGATCCACCCCCTTCCATTGACATCCGGGGGTACATTGGGGTACAAATCGGGGTATAAATTTGGGGAGCAAAATTTGTACCCTTGCATGTGAGAACGGACTCGAACTTACCAAAACTTGGACTCACATTTTTATACCGTTAGATTATGTATATTTTGTACCCCGATGTACCCCCATGTCACTGACTGACACCGCCGTCCGCAACGCCAAACCCAAAGCTAAACCGTATAAATTACATGACGGCGATGGCCTTTTTGTGCTGATACATCCCAACGGTTCCCGCTACTGGCGCTTCAAATATCGCTTCATGGGTAAGGAAAAACTGTTGGCTTTAGGTGTTTATCCAGAGGTCAGCCTGTCTGAAGCAAGAGATCGTCGCGGCCAAGCCCGTAAGGTCATCGCAGCTGGTAATGACCCCATGCAAACAAAGCAAGAAGCCAAACGTATTGCCCTACTTAAAAGCGAAAACACATATGAAGCTGTAGCGAGGGAATGGCACAAGGAACGTAAACATAAATGGACACCAGGCTATGCTGAGTCTGCACTGAAACGTCTTGAAAATCATATGTTTCCCAAGCTTGGCAATCGTCCGATTACTGAAATTGCTGCACCTGAGTTGCTTTCTGCAGTGAAGATAGTTGAAAAGTCTGGTGCCTTGGATATGGCACAACGCGTTATGCAATTAACTGGGCAAATCTTTAGTTATGCAATCGCTACAGGTCGTGCCGACCGCAATCCCGTGACAGATTTACGCGGCGCACTTAAAACGCCCGTCCGAAAACACATGGCACATTTTAAGGCAGATGAACTGCCGGAATACTTTCAAAAGTTAGATGCTTTCAGCGGTAGGCTGCAGACAAAGTTAGCTTTAAAGTTTCTACTCCTTACATTTGTGCGCACTGGCGAACTGCGCGGTGCAGAGTGGGCAGAAATCAATTTTGATAAAGCGGAATGGCGTATTCCTCCAGAACGTATGAAGATGCGTGGTATGCATATTGTGCCCTTGTCTAAACAAGCAATCGAAGTGCTGAAAGAATTACGAAATCATACTGGCAATCGCCAATATGTCTTTCCCAATCAGCACAAACCAATTGGCTGCATGAGCGAGAACACTATCCTCTATGCGTTATACGACATGGGCTATCGCTTCAAGGCTACTGGCCACGGCTTTCGCGCCACCGCCAGCACCATCCTCAATGAAAATGGGTTCGCGCCAGATGTTATTGAACGTCAACTTGCACATGTCGAACTCAACAAAGTACGGGCGGCTTATAATCACGCTCAATATCTTCCCGAGCGCCGTAAGATGATGCAGTGGTGGGCGAATTATTTGGATAGCTTGCGTAAAGAAAAATAAAGGTGATATGCACCGAGTGAAAATTCGGCTAGAATGCATTAGCCGTTTCGGGAGAGGGTCCAGATGCGAACGTCGCCAAAATTCCTGCTAATCCTGTTGAGTCTTGCTGCCGTAGTTAGCTGCACCGATACTGGCCCGATCAAGGTTGGGCCCGATACATATACTATCTCGACCCGCGTTCCCTTTGGTGGACCTGCATCTGCAAAGGGTCAAGCACTGCAAGAAGCGAATACATTCTGCGAGTCGAAAGAACAGGAAATGTTGCTCGACCACATTCAAGCTAGCGAGTGCGCACTTCACGGTGGCTGCGGAGAAGCGGAACTTTACTTCTACTGCCTAGCCCCTAATGATCCACAGCTTAAACGACCAAAGTTTCGCACTGATCCTAATCAGAAGATCGAAATAGATCATCAGTAGCTTTCATGCCGAATGTTTTCCGGCAATTATATACTTCGTAAACCCATGCTTATTTGTGATCCCAAAGGTAAATACCCAAAACTGTTGCAAAAAGGATCAAAATATTTTTAATCCATTCGAGGTGTTCGTTAGCCTTTTTGAGTCTTTCGTTAATCATATCCAAAAGCTGATGATCGGTTGGCGTATAGTCACCCATTGGGCTTTCCTTTCTTGACTGGTTTCGATTTTACCTTCGCAATCTCGGTAGTGTCTCAGTTTTGCCATGGCGTCTGGCATTACGGATAAACTATGGGAAATGGATAATGTTGTAAAAATGATTGAGGAGCGGGAAATCAAGAAAATAATAAATGAAATACTTGCATCGAATCGAGGTTTAATGTTGGAGTCCGACTCGCTCGATATAAATACGGAAAAGCCGGGGCGCGAACCCCGGCTCCCGTACATCCGCAGGGCAACGAACCGTATGCGGACGGCTTTAGTAAGTGATTCCACTTTGAATCAAATAAGCACAGGTAGTCAATACGGTTCTTTTAATTTCGCTCCATAGGGGCGAAGAAGGAGACGTTATGACACAACGCGTAGAAATTAAGTGTATAAATAAGAGTGATCGCCAAAATAGGCATGAACGCATCCAGAACATCGGGGGCATTAACCCTGATGGTAGCCAGTGGCAGTTGTCTGAGGATAAAGCCATTGGATATATTGATGACGGCACATACTCATTTTGGACAAAAGGCGGAGGAGAAGAAACCAATGTTATCGTTGTGAAGCATAGCAGCGGACGTAGGTATCTTAAGACTGAGGCAGACACGACGACGAAGGACAACCTTCTGAGTTTGCCGGAGTGTCCATAATCACCTTATAGGGCGTTTTGAAGCCGCTTGGTTCTAACACCCATGATAAGGCTTGCTGAGCCGCGTAAAGCTGTTGATATTCTTCAGCCGAGCGCGACTCACGCAGGGCCGAGTTAATCAAATCAAGTTCTCGCTGTATAAAATTCATTGCTTTATTAACTTTCAAACTGAGGCATAACTAAGATTGCGAAGGCAGCTCGGAAGGTAAAAGACAAACTACGCAAGAAAGGCTAGCTATGGGGCGCTCCAAATACGACGAAGAAGCAGCCGCTGTTGCACGTGCCGTTAGTGTCGGAGAAGATGAAGCTGGGGCTGATTATGAGGAACCAAAAGTCCGCAGGGCTATTGTTCACACAAGGCAAGATGTAGTCATCGTGGTTTCATATTTATCGTCTCTCAATAAACAGGTCAGGATTGTGAAATGGCTCATAATTTTGGTGGTTTTGATGCTGATTGTAATAGCCAGCAAAATGCGGCCCCAGTAATAGTTGTGGATTTATGTAGTCTACAATTGGCCAAGTTAACTGCCTTGTAACCTAGGCGGCACCTTAATTTTGTAGCTTCATACCCCTATTGGTAAAAAGTAATTCCACTGTATTTTGTGTGGCTGACGGCATGATACATTGCGTGTCTGTTTGTTTTTTGATTTAGATTTTTACTTTCAGAAAATTGAATTGTGTAGCTGAAGAAATATTGATTTCAATTTTTATCAATGGGTTAGAAGACTATGCCCGATGATGGTACGGTTAATTTTGTATTAAATCTGCGCTTGCCCAGTGAGGCAACAGACGCCACAATATCCCCATCGACCTATTGGGGGATTAGAGTGGCTAAACCAACGACACCATCTGACGATCCTTTTGCTGACCAAGAGCGTTTGCTCAGGGTAGCTCAAGTATCTATTGGTACAGCCGCTCAGCGTGCCGTCAAAGAGAATGACGCGCTTGGTATACCTACCCCCGGCAGAGGCGAGGATGGAACGATTGTCCATCGCTTACGGGGGAGGCCTGTAACTAAAGAAGCCTGAGCGGTACCCACATGACAAAATGGATGTGGATAATCGCGGGGCCAAATGGAGCTGGAAAAACCAGCTTTGCCAAAGAATTTCTCCCCACACTGGGTATTCCGGATATTGCTCGACTGAACGCAGATGAACGCACATTAGAGTTACGTTCACAATTTCCTGCGGATAAACCCCCTCACGAGATAAACCTTCTTGCTGCTCAGCAGATTGATGCCGAAGTCATCAAAAATATAGAAGAGGGAAAATCCTTTTTCGTTGAAACGGTTTTGTCGTCAGACAAATACCGCGATGACGTTCTTGAAGCAAAGAAACGCGGATACCAAATCGGTTTAGTTTATATTTCGCTTCACCCGCCCGAGCTCTCGCCCGAACGTATTGGCGTAAGAGTAGCCAAAGGCGGTCACAATATTGAAGCGGCAAAAGCCATCGACCGTTACCATCGTTCGCACAAACAGCTGCGCTGGTTTGCCAAGCAAGCCAATACTTTTATGGCTTTTGACAATAGTTCCGCTGAAGCTAAACCCGTGTTGATTGCCGCAAAATTGGCGGGGAAAAACCTTGTTCACCGCACGAAAGATATAAACCCTGAAATTGATCGTGTAGTTTATGTGCTTCGTAAGAAAAAATATCCAGCCGCCATGGCTAAGGCTGGATAACAATTATTGAGGGGCTTAAGAGAGCGGAAATAAATCAAAGTTATTATTTTATCCATTCGAAGCTTTTGACCGATTTGGCAAACTTCTTGTAACGCGTATTGACCCATCTATACCTGGTCTTAGATAGAGGGTGTTGTCCTGAGGACGTATTGGTTGTTCGTTAACGGGTAAGTTCGACGCATTGGATGATATACCATGCCAAAGATCGACAGCCGCACCTGGCAAATTGTTTCCTACAACGGCAGAAAAAAAGAAGTAAGCAGAAGCTCGTGGCACAGTCATCACTCGTTTTTCAGCGGAGGATAATCTCTGACGTCTGAATTGTTCAGTTGCTACAACGTTATTATAAGACGCGCAGAAGGCTGAAATTACAGCTAATGATTGGTAGGGAAAAGTTAGCGCGCCATGGCCACGAATGTTTTCAATATTGGCCATTAAATGAAAGAAAACGGTTTCAGCGACCGCAACGTATGAAGCGCGGTGGCTACCGTCCATATACGCTTTCCAAAACCAACTATGAAGTTTTGATGAAATTGACATTTGAAAAATCGTGCCCTGTAAAAAACTTTGTTACTTATATCACATCAAATAGGATAAAAATTGTCGCCTATCGAATGCGCATGTCTCAGGCATTCTCGGATCATTCATTTCTTCACGCGTAGCTGAAACGCCTGCGATTCTTGCCCTAACCGGGAAAAATGAAACATAAGCATTCCGTATGACATCGGCGGGCGTAAAATATGTCATGATTTCTGCGCCGTAAACGCTGGCGCCAGCATTGATTAACCCTCTAAACAACCTATCTTTGAAAACACACCCTCCTGACATGCCAGGATGCGACGCACCTTGAGACAAAACTTTGCACGCGTTCTCACCTCCGTCAAAGCTTACTGGTAATTTTGCATTTAGCATCAAAATACGCGCAACAGATGCTTGCAGACGCCAATCGCGATATCCGGCTAGCGTCACACGGCTGCCAAAATTGATATCGTCATATCCCATGGGCCCAAACCTTATTGGGCGTAATCCATATTCTCCGATAATAAAGGGGTTCATCGTGGCAAGTGCGAAATCCTGCTTTGGATTATTGTATCGGACAATTGCAGTTGCATGACAGGAGACGCCTTGGCGAGGGAAGAAAGTTAATTCGGCACGATGGCTGTCTACTTCATGATCACATAAAACGACAGTTCCTTGTTCGTCTAACAACACTGCAGAGCCTGAGTCAGTTGGGAATGCTACGCTAGCGATACTTTTTCTAATTTGATCAAGATAAGAATCTTCGGTTCTAAGGCTATCGAAATCTCGCGTAACAGTACTGTCATATTCACTTGGCTGCAGCCCAAATTCCTGCCAGAGCTCTGCTGCCTTTGCGAACGCGTATTGAGCAAGGAGTACCGTAACTACAGTGCTTGCTCTGTTGAAGACTCGCCTCGAAATTTTCATTTAAAGTCCATAAATTAAAATATCCACGAAATCCACAAATCAGGCGAAATAACGCACACTTAAGGTATTAGGTGAATCCCATCATCAGGTATCATCTCACATCCTGGTTCTTCGGTATGATAGATGCAAGATTCATGGGCGTGATACACAATCGATCTTCCGAATTGATAGACCTGAAGAGCATACTTGGCTGCAACAGGGGCAGCAAAGCCGCATAGGAGCGTGAGCAGAAGGATTAGCCCGCTCTTTTTTAGAACCTCTTTGATATGTACGTTCGATTTGTTGGGCAGCTGGGCAATCGCTTCGGCAAGCCCGTTAATCCTGTTATCCGGCGTTTGTGTAATAGCAGCCAGATAGCTTGCCCTTAGAAGCTTGGCCTCGGTTATACCATGCGCCTTACAGTAGCTCTCCCCACTGACTTTCTCGCTTCTGGTTAAGCGGCAGCTTATCTTCTCAGAGCGCGACTCTATTTTCTTCTTGGGGCCTGGCTTCTGACGTAGCGCAGGAGCTTTCATCAAGCCTGTGCCGACAGTTGCTTGAACATTGTTCTTTTTTAAATTCAGCGAGCGGCCTTCTGATCCCGTCGTGCGTAAATCACTCATAGAAATCCAACCCCAAATACGTTCTTGCCAATATGACTGCGAATTATTTCTTCAATCCTAATTTTGGCACCCAATATTTATCACCGACGTTTTGAAATCATAACCTCTGCAGCAATAACGCTGCCATCGGCAGCGGCTTTTTTAATGCCTGTCATCAACCCCTCGCAAGTTTCTCCTCGCCTGTCAATCACGGGTGCCAAAGTTGAAAGAGAGATAACAAAGTTAATTTAGGATCGGATGATCATTTTCAAAGGAAGGAGAGTTACTTGACTGACATTAACCATAACCTTCACGAGAGCCTAAATAGTGGACGTGAGATCTGGAATATTCCCAAACATGATCGGCCCATACGGATTTTGCGGCTCCCAGAAGTTATAGCCCGCATCGGCCTATGCCGTGCCTCGATCTACAAACGCATGGCCCAAGGCTCATTCCCCAAACCAATAGCCCTCGGCATCCGCGCCAGAGGGTGGCTCGAACATGAAATCGCCGCCTGGGTCAACGTACGCATTCAAGCAAGAGCTGCCGCCAAAAAGTAAACGCAAGAGAACATTTATACGATCTGTATTTGGTTAAAAACTTTTAAAGAGAACATATTTGAAGGACAAGATTGCACCCGCCCTTAAGCCCATTCAGTTGCAGTTTCGCGCTGCAAAAGCGCTTCTCCTGCGCTCTATATGGCCGCTACCTCTTGATCCCAACTCTCAGACAAAAACGCCGCCAGTAACACCTCGTGCATCGCCGCCACGGACGTCAGAATCTGTGGTGACACCAACACGCCCTGTTAAATCAGTTTCGTCCAAAAGCTACGCGCAAGTTGAGACTTCCGTATTACGCCAGGGCGTAACACAGAAGTCATGCGGGCTGAAGCCCCGGAAAAAAGAACGGGCACCTCTCACTGTCCGCTATTCTGAAGACCAGATAAAGCTCCTTGATGCCAAGGCTAAAGAGGCCGGAGTTACACGTAGTGAATATATCCGTCGTTTGTCTTTGGGTGGAGACTATATACCGACCAATGACCGTGAGCTAACCCGTATTCTATTTGTGATTAACCGTGAGCTAACGCGGCAGGGAAATAACCTCAACCAGATAGCAAGACAGCTCAATGGCAGGATCATCACCCAGGCCCAGGGTGAATCCATGTTGGACGTTCTTGGAACCTCAATGCTTGAGACACATAAGGCCGTTAGGAAGACCCTAGCCCGTGGTGAGACGGAGCCAGCGCCATGATCATCAAAAGCCACATACGAGGTGGCTATAGGGCCGCCGCTGACTATCTCAAAGAACACGGAAAGAACGAGTTTATTCGTACCGTTGAGATCAGTGATCCAGATGCCCAGAACCTGGACGAGGCTTTCCACAACATGTGGGCCATAGCCAGTACTACCAAGGCTACAAAGCCCTTACATCACATCTCTATCAATCCGTTCAAAGATGAACGCCTAACCGACGAGCAAGTATTAAAAATCGTTAAGCGTTGCGAGGAAAAGTATGGTTATAAACCCAATAGCCATCAGCGCGTCATCGTCGAACACGTCAAGGACGGAAGGCAACACTTCCACGTTATCTGGAACCGCATCAGCCTGACCACGGGCAAAGCCATATGGCCAGGGCACCATTGGAACAAGTCCAAGCAGGCAGCCCGTGAGATGGAGCGTGAGCTTGGCCTCAAGCGGCCCATGCCAAAACGCGTCAAACGCATTTGGGCGTCAGTTGCGCGCGCCAGAAGAACGTCAAAATATCTTGGACGTTATCAGACTCTAAACACGCCCAATAGCGAGCAATTGAAATCACCACTACTTTCAACAAGGGGGCCCTCTTCGCAACCGCGCCAGTTAACACGCAAGCAATCTGCACCCATCATACGTGGGAAGAAATATTGCGACGAGAATTTGCCGTTCCGTCGTCCTGAATGGGATAGTATGGAACTTCTTGCTTGGGCCTGGGAAAATGGCTGCGCCGACGTACTTGCTGGCTACGGAATATATGTGGATTTTGAGCCGTAACACAGAAAAGCAGTTATGGCCGGAACAAAAGAAATGGTCTAAATTAAGCATAGAAAGTCTTGGGGTGGTGGAGAATTAAAGTACAGGTGGTTGGCCGTGAGTGATAAAACTAACAAATTAAATATCTACCTTATTAAACCTGAATATCGTCGGTTTGAAGATATTATTGCCGAAGGCACAAAAAGCCAACCCATAGATGATATTGGTACTTTCTACATGGAAGACTCTCATGCCCATCCCCCTTCGTGGCTAGAAGATTTCTTTGGTGGTACTTTAAAGGGGAAGCTTAATCTCATTACATCAAATGCAAAAAGTGTCTTGCTTGTAGAAACAAAAAATGGGGGTAAGAAACATATTTTTGCAGTGAGTTTTGGTTTTGGTCGTTCTTTATTAAATGAAGGCGTGATCGAAGATCGCTTCGGACTAAGGGTTGTTCTCAATGCCGTGGACCCAAAAAGTTTACGAAGTATAGATAAAACTACATTGGGCTCTATTCCCAAACAAAGTCGGGAACAAATGAGTCGCGAAGGTGTGGCAGCTAATTTTGGAATTGATATTGAACAAGATTTGATAAGTTCAGTAACAGGCCGATCTCGTGATTCACAGCTCGGAAAAACAATCTCTGGACGTGACGCCCTCAGTATTTCTGTCAAAGTTGATGTAAAATCAATAACAAAATTTCTGATGTTGTGCTTTAAGTATTACAAAAGTGATGCGTACAAAAAGGAATTTAATTGGATTGATCAAATTAAGGACATACGCAACAAAACTGCCATAGACAAACTAGATGAATCTCTACTCGAACGCCTAAAAGCCAGACAGTTAGAAAAAATATGGATGGCCGTTCCTGAAGTTGTTGACTGGGTTGATATTAAAGGATTTCGCTACATTAGGTCTAGTAAGGGTAATTTAGCGCTTGATTTGAACGTTACTGAATTTCTTGAATCTTTGGGCAAACGCGAAATTAGTCAGGATCTGCTAAAGAAAACACAAATTTATGCTATATCAACAAAGACAGACGAGGCATTCAATCATTGGAACGCCTACAAATGCATTTACGCAGAGATTGAATGTGATGGCACAGTATGTGTGCTAAACAATGGTAAATGGTATGAAATTGCCAAAGACTTTGTGGACGAAGTAAGCCGTGAATTCAAAAACACTGGTGAGTCAGCCATTTCACTCCCAGAATATGCCCACGCAGATGAAAATACATATAATAAATCATTGCCAGATACAATTCCAGATTCACACTGCATGGATCGCCAGATGATTACGTATGGCGGTGGGCATAGTAGCATCGAGTTCTGTGATCTAACTACTAAAGATAAAAAGCTCATACATGTCAAGAAGTATGGCGGCTCCACACAGTTGAACCACCTTTTTTCTCAAGGTGTTGTATCTGGTGAATTGTTTGTACAAGATGAAATCTTTCGAAAGAAGCTAAACGAGAAACTTCCTGCAGGGTTCAAACTACAGAATACAAATACACGACCAGATCCTCGTGAATATGAAATCGTTTTTGCAATAATTAGTAAGTCTCGTAATCCATTAGAGATTCCTTTTTTCAGTAAGGTTAGTTTCAGAAATGCGCGTAGACGACTTCAGGGGTACGGCTATACCGTGACAAAAAAGAAGATTGGAAAACGTAGTGCCTGATAAGAGTAATAATCTTAGAAAGACTTGGCTGGGATAAAAACTGTGAACCTAAATGATCATCAGATTTATGCGGGTATCTACCCTGTGACCTTAGGTGTCGATAGTTTTGCTTTGGGCAATGGAATTGTACTGTCCGCAACCTATGCCCACTTAATGCAACATCTTATTATGGCTTTTACACCAGTTTCTCCTGGTCAATCTCACTCAGCACCATGGAAGCAGGCAAAAGGAGGATCGACTTTCGATATTCGTGTACAACTTTATGTTCCGACTAATCTACAGCCACCAAATCATTTTGACCGGTTAAATGTTGTCTGGCTGGTTGCAGCACTGTTAAGGTTAAAAATTACTCCTCTGGTACAAGTTCCAGTCATTTCAAATATGGCTTTTTCTTCTATAGCATCGTCTTCAGAAGATCCAATTATAGTAGCGATAGAAAATACTACAGAGCGACTCATACCTATTGAAAATCCAAGCCATGTACTCAATGAGCCGGAACTACTGTGGGTTCGTAATCACTGGTTTAATTGCGGTGAATTATATATGCTTAGTACGGATTTTTCGATGGCCCTTCTTGCGTTTGACTCAGTAACTATGTTGAAGAAAAATTCTATAGCATTATTGGTCCTATGGGGCGCCATTGAACAATTATTTTCGCCCGCTAAACAAGAGCTTAGATTTCGTATTTCGGCTGCATTGGCTGCCTATCTCGAGCCTGCCGGCGAAAAGCGATTGGATCTCTATAAAAACATTTCCAAATTATATAATAAACGCTCTGAGGTAGCGCACAGCACAGGAAATGCTGATTTTGAGATTGTTACAGAAACTTACAGAATTTTAGCGCGCGTCTTAATAAAGATAATTGAACAAAAACATATTCCAACGCGTGGTGAACTTGAAATAGCTATCTTTAGTTGAATCAAACGTTCTTACAAATATGTGAAGCTCCTCTATGACCTTGCATGAACCATATTTATCAATGCGCTTCATCTTTATAAGGTATTTCTATGACTCATGATTAAACATTGGGGGTCGGGGGTAGCTTTGGGGTAATATAACTTAAACGATAGTGATTTTACCTGTAGATAGAAGGTAATAAGTGAACTTTTCAACCCCTGTCGCAGTCCGCACTCCTAGTCTTGTACTAAGAAAAAGCATGCACAGTTTTTTATGCGATGCGAGTTCGTGTGCGTACGAGGAAAACAAATTTCTTTATTCATTTTGACCTAAAGTCTTGTAGAAAAAAGAGCTGAATCACTTGGGGTACATTTAGGGGTATATAAATTCTTCACATTCTTATTATTATTACTTTTCATATAGATAGAATGTTTTGGTGCGTCTTCTTGGCGCACCAATAAAGTATTATTTCTCGGCATTAACTATAGCCAGTCAGAAATTAATGCATTTACTTTCATCATCTTCGGTTAACTTTTAGTTTTCGAAAATATATTAGGTGTCGAATGCTATCGGTATCAGATTTAGATATTTATAGAGCCGTTCAGCAAGCAACTACACTACGCGAATTATTGCGAGTTGAGTTTCCGCGCATTATAGGGCCAGTAATAAACCGGCAAGCATTTGATTCGTTTTACAACGAAGAAAATACTGCAGGCGGTTCAGCTGGTTTTCTAGATGATCAGTTGCACTTATTTAGCGTTTTTAAAGCTCTACCAAACACTGTACCGGAAGAAGTAACTCAACTTGTCCGCGTTCCCGATTTAGCTCGGATCACACTTGATTTAATCAGAACAGCATTTGCAGAAGTTAATCGAATTACACTCAATCATTGGAGTGATGTAACTGGCTCTTTAAATCTTGTTAACGGCGGAGCTCATATGTTTGGCATGATGAGTAGTCGATTTCCGCATGGAAAAGGTTTGCATGTTGATCTCGAAGCTAAAAACCCGAAACGGATTGTTTATTCTGCGACAAACAGTGAAGGAACACATGCTGTTTCAAGCAAAGCAACACTAGATATTCTGTCGACTTCACCTTTTGCTCATCTTCTCGACTTGGGTTTTGACAATGGAAAAAGCTCGGACTTACTAATGATGAGTATCCTGGATATTTGTGCTGCAAATGGAGAAGAAGTAAGCGAAGAAAAACACCCTTCCATTACAGATGACCATCGACTCGTTCATAAGAGGCTTGTAGAAGCCGCACAAGAAATGCCAACATATGCTGTCTGCGCCATATTGGGTTCGACATTCCATTTGCAACAGCCGTCAATATCTTCAAGACGTGTCTACTATATAAACACACCTTATCAACCAATTACTCACTATCTTGGCTCATAGTGAAGTATCTTTTTGTAATACCACCAGGGTTGCCGCTTTGAGGCTAGCAGAACAGATCTTCAATCAATTTTGACAATAATCTGCCAGAAGTTTTCGGGTCTGTCTGTTCTGACGCATTAGTTTTCAACAGCAGGAGATGTGGGCAGGATTAGAATTAAATTTACTGTCCGCTCGCTTTTTTGATTTCTGATTTATGGCTGCTGTCATCGGATTCAGCATAGGCCGAAGTCACGTCATCATCGAGTAGACTTTCATAATCTGGAAGATGTGCTTCTGCCGTGTTTTCCCTTTTTCCCAATCCTTGCGCAAGTTTTCTGATGGTGTTCCATAATTGGGCTGGTGGCGGTACAGCTGAAGCAGACGCTTTTGTTGATTGTGTTTTCGATTTTTCGTCGCGCGCTGGGATCCCCTGCGGCCTTTGAGGTTTTTCCGCTTGCGGCACAGCACGAAGAGAGGGTGCCGCCACAAGAGGTACAGCATCGACGGAGCCAGAATATTCAATAGTACCGAGCCTCGGCAAAACATCATCGATGTGCTGAATAAGTGTAAGCAAGGCCTGACGTTTTGTCGTCGGCTCCACACGCGCCTCAACGGAACCATTAATGCTATAATAAGAAGCGTAATCACTAGCCTGACCATAAATTGAGGCAACTTTGCGCGCGAGCTCTGCACCAAGCCAACCAAGTCTGCCAACATAGGCCTGATATACGGTCGCCCTTATACGCGGCCATGTAACTGTTTTGTCATCTGCATCTGGCGTGAGTTCTTTGGCGCGGGTTAGGCACACCGCACGTGCTGCCATCAGCTCACCCCGCAAGGCAGCGGCAATTGCTCTTATTTCATCGCGTCTCTCACGTTGGCGTTGCCAAGTAATAACCGCCAAAATGCTCAAGGCCGTAACCAGCATGACAAGACCTGTTACGAGAAGCTGGTAACGAATTAAAAACCCGGGTTCTTCCGATTCTGGCAGGGTTGTATCGGAAACATTCTCAGGCTCATTGGCTGCAAGCGTATCGGCCTGTAAAGTCGCTTGCACTTGATCGGCCAAAGCCGTTGATTTTGTTGCTGCTGGCGGCTCAGAATTGGTGGCAGCTTCTGTCTTGGTTTCAGGTTTCGGTGCAAGCTGGACGACGGTTGCCGCAGGTTGCGGTGTAGTTTCATTCTTAGTGGCTGCAGCCTGAACCGGTATTGAAGCCGCAGGCGGGATTGTGGCCGACCAAAGTCCAAGTTTCTGTGCTTGTGCGGCCTGCTCAGCAGCCTCATAAGGCATCGCTAGATCGGTTGGCTGCAGAGATCCGCGTGCCGCAACTGCAAGACCGCGACGTAATAGTTCAAGCGCAAGATCAACGTTGGATCCATTATGACAAGTAGCAAGAAACCGCCCGTCATGATCGCGATCACGAATATGACAGCTGACTGTTTGGCCAGCCGTCAAGTTGTCAAGAACTGTACGAGCTTGTGGCCCAAACGAGGCTGAAAGTTGCGGCGGAACGACACCAAATAAACGCAAATCAAGATCACCTACATGCAAACGTTCGCCATCGATGATCTGCGCCTGACCTGTGATTTCATGCGTCGGCGGAACGGCCGGTTGGCTGTCGGGTAATGATTGCTGGCTAACTGGTGCGCGCGGTGATTTATGCGGTGGCGGTGCAATCTGGGCACAAACAGCACTTGCATAAAACAGGACAAACACTGCAAATGCACCAACACACAAAAACTGGAAACGCGTATTTTTCATAAGTCCTTGCTTTAATCGTGATGGTTTTCCCGTTTAGGGTCCCCGCTTTTTAGCAGAAACCTTGGGTCTGCGTCCATGATGCATTATGCTTAATGCAGGCGACAAGGAAAGCCCATTGCCTGGGTAGATCCAGATAGTCATAAAATGACCCCTAGGGCGGACTGCCCATTTTTCTCGCTTTATATCAAATGTTTATCGCCATTTACAGTGGCGGACCCGGCATACACTCCCTTGCACGTCGTATAAGATTTTCAAATGTGGTGAATGGATCAGATGGAGAAAAAGCTGAATCACCCACCCCGTTGAAGCCAAAATATTCAACAGGACCTTTATCATCTCGGTCTCTCGGAGGGAAAACGCTTGAAAATATCTTTTCGGACGCACTTTTAGTGTCTGGATATATCGTAAGTACTTTTGCGTCTTTAAGATACGGGATCTCAATCCTAACATGCGAAGGATCCGCGCCGCCATCCGCTGGAGAATACCCGCCCAGCCGGGGAATGAACAGGGTCATACCTTCTATTGTTGCAAATACATGGGGCGCTCCCCCAACTGAAATTCCCCAAACCATGGGTTGTTTTTTTGATAAAGCAATTTCTACGGCAGAACTCCTTGCATAATCAATGATATGTATTTCCACATGGGGTATGCTTGCAGAAGGGATGGGATAAGCTTTAATCAAATTCAAGCTGGTCGTTCTCTCATGAAGAGTATCAGCAACAAGCATTAGATCGTCTAGGTCACTAGGATTTTGGCTACTCTGAAATTTCGTGTCGATTGAGCTTAACGCTTGTTTAAGCGTGGTGATGTCCCTTGTAAGTTGTGTTTCCGCTGTGCCTTTTATCTGACGTTGCACTTCAGCTTGTTCACTAAAAAACTTCTGTACAACACCGCCCACGCAAGCCTCTCCGGTCAGCACTTCAGACGAACGAAGCGGTGGGCTGGGAGCTGGTTCAGCCAATGTTGTGCCACCTTCTGAGCGGGCATGATGGGGGAAAACGCAAATTGCCGCGCTTAGAGCCGTGATATATATTGCTTTGCGCATAATATATTCCTTAATATCGGGCATTTTTAATTTGATTGAATTCTAATCCTAGCGGTCTCTATAGCAGAGAAAAGGGCGCCAGACCAGTGGTCCCAACGGCGTGCGGCTGGTTTTATGTGCCCCTACCTCCAGGATTTTAGTTTATACATTTGGGTTCAATTTTCCCCAACACCGGCATTAACGATCTACTTGTTGTTTATCAAAAGTTTCTTAGCGCAGGCCTGGCGCTAGGCATAAGGGTTATGGTTAACTTGGGTGACAATCCAGTGTACTATGCTCGATATGGTGTGGTCGATAGAATATGGCCAAGCCTATTATCATTGATATCAACTTCGCGCGGAGAAAATAATGACGCTGTCGATGTATCAAGCTTCTGTTCCATGTTTTATTCGTATGTTGGGCAATCTTTCTAAAATTCTTGATAAAGCCGTTGCCCACGCTGCTGCGAAAAAAATTGATCCAACTGTTTTTGTCAATGCACGCTTGGCACCCGATATGTTTCCACTTTCACGTCAAATCCAGATTGCGACGGACGGCGTCAAAGGTTGTGCAGCACGTCTTGCCGGCGTTGAAATACCCGTTTACGCCGACACTGAAAGTACATTTCCAGAACTACAAACTCGTGTAACAAAAACAATAGACTTCTTAAAAAGTCTGCGCGCAACACAAATCGATGGCAGCGAAGAACGTGATGTTACGCTTAAACTTCGCGGCAAAGAAACTCGCTTTAAGGGCCAAATATACTTACTCAGTTTTGTCATTCCTAATTTCTATTTTCACGTCACGACTGCCTATGCGATTTTGCGGCACAATGGCGTTGAGATTGGTAAATCGGACTATTTGGGTGACTTCGAATAATATGTCTATAAAGCGAGTTTGACTTTTAGTTTTTGACGCAAAAATTTCTGTAGTTTTGCGCCAAACTGATTAAGACATAAGCCACTTATAATGAGCAGCGTAGCAAGAAATTTCCACAAGGGATAAGCTTCGCCTAGAAAAATGGCCGCGCCCAGCATGCCAAAAGCCGGTACCAAAAGCGTAAAAGGCGCTACAACGACAGCCGAATAGTTCGTCAACATACGCGACCAGATTGAGTAGCCAACATAAGTGCTCAGGCAGACAATATAGGCAAGCGACCAAAGAGTAGCCGGTGCCATCCCCGTCACGCTTTGCCTGATGGTGTCAGGGCCTTCCATGATAAAAGCTAGAGCCACGAGTGGCGGAAATGCAAACAAGCTTCCCCATATAATGATGCCGAACATTTCCTTTTTACCTATCTTGCCGAAGGTTTTTGTCAGTACATTGCCGGCCCCCCACGAAATCGCCGCAAGTATAAGCAAACTTAGCCCTGTCACAGTTACCTCGCCCCCATTATGAAGGGCAACAACAGCTATCCCGCCAGCAGCCACGAGTGCGCCAAGAAGTTGAACGAGGAGTGGTTTCTCCGATAGAAACAAAACAGCAAAGCCGATAGTAAAAAATGCTTGAACTTGAAGAACCAAAGAAGCCAGGCCCGGAGAAAAGCCAGCATGGATTGCTGTGAACAAAAACGTAAATTGCCCCGCGAACATGACGAGGCCGTAGGCGGCAATTTTGTGTAATGGTAACTTTGGTCTTTTGACAAAGAAAATGGCGGGAAACGCGGCAAAAAAGAATCGCATGGCCGTAAAAGTGAGCGGCTGGACATGATTCAATCCTACTTTTATAGCAACAAAATTAAATCCCCATATGGCAGCGACCAAAATGAGCAGAAATATATGACTGATTTTCATGATGGCAGACGCTTAACCGGTAAGGAGTTTAACTTCGCAATTTCATTAATAGCTGATTAGTCTATTCAAATAATAGTGAAAAATGCCAAGCTTCAATCGTAGCACCTGTGCTGTCGGCGTTTTGAACCCTGACACATCTAGATACGGCTCCATTAGACCCGCTGACGTCTTTCGGCTGCGCACTCATCGGTGAGCGTGCGAAAATCGGGATTGGAATGAATTTAGACCGCTTTTCTCAATCTGTTATTTCTGGATCGAAAGAACCACATTTGCGATAGCAGCAGGATTGAGGGACGAGGTACCGCATGACGTGATATCAGCGTAAGTTGCGGTTTGGGGACTAGTTATTGTGCCCGTACAGTCAGCGTATACACACGTTACATCTCCAGCACTTGGGCCTAAATAATTTGATAAAAGCGTACGGATAGCTTGATATGGCAAGCCCCAAAAGACAATCTGCAAGTTGTCAGCTGACAAGGGGCATCCCCCCCATCCAACTTGTGATCCTATGCTCACTCCACCACTTAAACTTGAATAACTTGCAACGCCCATCGCTGACCAAGGGTTGCCGACATAGCTGCCAGAAATAAAATTTGATGGGAAGACGCCGGCGGTTATGGCGGCGCTGGTTAAGTCTCCAGCAGGAAATGACGGGATTCCAGCATACATCTGGCGCATGTTGAGCATGATAGTGTCGACCTCTTGGTGGGCCTGATTCATTTCCATGGCGTTGTAAGCGGACGAAGCCGCTGCCCAGATCCCGCCAAACACAAGACCGATAATGCTAAGCACAATCGCCATCTCAGTTAGCGTGAAGCCATGGCGCAGTTTATTCTGATATGGATTGCGGTGGGATACGTCCGGACGGGTGGCACGCCCACCATTAGTTAGAATCATATAACTGAATGGCCTTGTGGTAAATGACACTTACGGGGCCAACTGTACTCACTGAATAAGCTGCTAACCATAGCAATTTATCTCATCCGTGGATCACTTTTTTGAAGTCCTGCTGCATTCTTTGCATAGGCCCGGCATTAATAGCAGATAATAGTTAAGGTTTAAATAATTGTTCCTCTATGGATAAGAATTCTGTTTCATCGCGGATACTTAACTAGAGAGAACGTGAGCCCTGCCGTTTCCTTAATAGCTGTTTTATCGACGCATATGACAGAGAAAAATTCTATTTCGATTTCGAAATTATATAGATAAGCCATGTATTATGGCATGGTCTGCCTTTGGCTTGTTTTAACAATATTTCTTATCATTTTTTTAAACCTTAACATCAAAGATCCCTATCAAGATGACGGTAGGACATCAGCTGTGAATTCAGCAAATCTAATAGCGCTGCTCTTGAAAGCGAAAACTCAAGCTTTCCAGACTTTTTCTATAGCTGGAAACAAAGCCAATTCTATTGTCGAGTATGCCAAGCACAGGCTCACTTTTTTTCAAACATTCGTTGTTTTTAACGTTGTATTATTTTTTGGATTAGGCGGAATTTTTTATCTCTTGCGTATTATGACCGATAAATACTCGGTTGTTCCGTTTAATTTTACTAACGGTTTTCTCATTTTGCTTTTCTGGAGTGCTGTACTATTCGCCTATATGGTCTTGTTGGTCTGCTTAAAAACCCACACAAGTCTGCGTGACGCGGGCACATTTTTTGTCATCATAGGATTCTTTGAGATTGCTGGTTTTGGTTTCGTAACTCACCACGTTCTGTCTGTTGCTCCGCGCAGTCATATTATTGAAGACCAAGCAAAGATTGGCGAACAACTAAAAAGCGACCGCAAATCGCTGCCACAAAAAATCAATGACTATATAACGCTCGTGAACGAAACCAACAAAGGAAGGTTCATTATATTTTATTACGATATCAAAGAAGATGAGCATCTTTACTGGGACGAAAAGAAAATGCGTGAAGAGCTGAGAGCCAGAACTTGCGCTTATTTTTCTGATCCAAGCAAGTACAGTTCAATCAATTATTTTGTGCATATATTTATGTCGAATAACGCCCCAAAATACAGCTTCAGCTTTAATAGAACTGAGTGCCTTTCTTCAAACAAAACCGAAGATTCTACTGCAGCTGCTCCCAAAATCCTTCGCATGAAAAACGGGAATACGCCGCCTCAACAAATGGGGGGTGGCAATGAGGCAAAATAGTCATCAGCGGAACGCGGGCTTTACACTTACCGAGGCGGCAGTTGTTGTCGCCCTGATTGGTGTGGTGCTAGGCGCCATATATGGGGCTGCCTCTTATGCTTACAATCAAAAACTCATTAATGACATCGTACAACAGGTAAATCTCACCGCCAACAATGCGAAAGTATACTACTGGGGGCAGCACCAAGTTGAAGCGCCGGGTGGTTCTGATGCAGATATGAATCATTACACTGAAGAAATTGCCGCTGGTATTTTTCCGCCCAACTTTCTGGCGAGTAGCACCGATGAAGATGTTGGCGCAGGTTATTTGGAAATGCCGATGGCGTGGTCGGGCTACAATTTCTGGGATGGCTACTATCCATCAAGCTATATTGTGGGCGGTGCTTCGACAACCTACGTCTATGAGGAAGACCTGATCAATATTCCTGACAGTGTTTGTGCAAGTTTGGCTGTGGCTTTTAGCTCTGAGCCGGGCATTACTGACATCGTTGCCAACGACACAGAATGGGGACCGATTTATGGAATGGCGGGGGCGACAGCTTACGTATCCGACATACCACTTGCAGAAGCTCAAACTGCCTGCAATTCGGGTGGCGCAAATCAATCACAGATTTGGATAATGTTTTCCCAAAACTAGTCCCAATACGATTGTCTTCAGCCCACTTGCTAGCTATCCACCAAGCATCCCCTACGTCTTATCGCGTGCAATTAGCCGGCAACCTTCAGATTAATAAGCTGAATTTTTGTAAAGAATTTTTTGTCTCTGATGAGGGCACAACCTCCTGTTTTCATTCACTATTTGGCTTGACGCAGAAGGAAAAGTAACCCAAATTCTCTGTTGTGGATAAGTGTTCGCCAAATTCAAATATATCTAACCGTTTCGCCTTATGTGAATTATCCGACTTCTTGCAAACAGATACATAGAACGTTCGCAAAACAGAAGACCCAAAGCAGAAAAACGACACATAATGAATTACTTTAGGAGTGAATGACATGATCACACGGGTGAAGATTGCATCTAGGACTATATTAATGGCTAGTGCCGTCGCTGTATTTGCGATCTTGCCATCTAGGGAAGCTGGAGCAACTCCTATAACCTTGGAAGCTCCTAACGTACTTATTACGCCTACTTTGGAATTCATTACGGCAACCGAAGCGCCGTTTTTGCAGACCATCAGCAATGGCACGCAGTTTTCACTTGGATATAATGGACCTAGCGCACCACAATATGGAGACGCGTCTGCTTCCATACAAAATATTTCCGGCAACGGCATGCTATTCAGCACCGTGGGGCAAAACACACTGGTTGTAGCCTTAGAATCGACGGCCGCGGGAACCACAACTATTGATTTTAATGGCACTCTTGGTGGGGTAGGCGGCACAGGCTCTGCCGAAACGCTTCAAATATATTCAGGCAACCTTTTTACCCCGCTAGGGTCGTCCTTTACAGTTAACAATCCCGCTCAAGTAACTGCATTTAATGATCCCATATCGGTGACTGGTGGTACGATTTTATTACTTGCCATTTCAGATACAGTCGATGCAAGCGGCACGAATGCCGTTCCCTTATACATCGATACGGCGCCCCCTCAAGTTCCTGTACCATCCTCAGGCCTTCTGTTATTCAGCGGCCTCCTCGCAGGTGCTCTTCGTCTTTTTTGGCGAACAAAAACGTCTCAGAGCACTACCTTCGGCACATAAGCTGCGGTAACTTCTGTCTCTTGTACAAAGCATTATTTTTAATCCATTCCCCGCACGTGGAAGTAAATGGTGGGCGATCATAAGCTCGAAACGTGGAACCGGTGACTGAATCTTAGACTGACTGCGAAAAACTACATGTTGGCCGGAAGCATAATGGGGGTAACTCTAAAAGGAGTTTTTACGTTTAAATAAGGTTCCCACCGCTCATTGTTGTCCACATCCGGCTTAATCAAGACAGCACGACCCGTTGGCGTTTCGGGCACGCGATGCGCAACACCATGTCGATAATAACGTGTGCCATATATAGCCACGTGGCATGACGTTGCGCCAATAGGGCACGTCAATGCGCGCAAATTTGTGCGATACGCTCTTTCAACAAAACGTCTGCCAAGAGCATAGCATGTCCCCTGTCCCATTAAAGGATGTACAAGGACACGGGTCCATTTGACTTTAGAATATCCACTGTTTTCATCTTTATGCCAGCCAAGGCCACCATAACCAAGCCGTAACTCCCAATCTGCCGGGATGTTTACTTTACTGCCAGGAAGAACGGCATGGCTTAACTCATGATCTATTTGAGATGTAATAGAAGCCGCGTAGGAACCAAATTTGGGGTTTAGCTCAGAGACGTTTAGTTCAATTTCATACTCTGGAGGCATCTCACGTCTGCATTCTTGAAAGAAAATTTCATTGTAGCCATAGTCATGCAAATGGACGCCTACAAATTTATCAGACGGATAATATGATCGAGGTTCATCGCGACTGCGTGGATAAGGCGATAGCAAGACATCGCTGTTGTCACTAAAAATCATTTGGCCGTGTAAGCGAAACCCTTGAAAACTCCGGTTTGTTATTGTGTTTTCGACTTCAACAAAATCCAGATGGTATCTGTGAAGGCGATTTAACCCTCTATACCAGCGCCTCATTTCCGTTAGATGATGTGGATTATTTCTGTATGGCGCATAGAGATAGCGCTCAAAGGCGCTCCATATGACTTCAGTCTCGTAAACTACAAATCCATCGAAAGGCATAATCGTATTCCAATATTAAAATATACTTTTTGTACATAATGTCGGAAAAAGGGGGGAGCATGAGCCACTCAAAAAATAAATGTTGATTACGGCTAACGGCTATATTCCCAGCGCCCGAATAAAATACATACTGGAACGAAACACAACCCACCTGTTACCCGTATTGTTAGCCGAAGATATTATCACCCTAGGATTCTTAATACTTTTAAGGCTAACTGCTTGAAATGCATGGTAGGCGATCACGGGCTCGAACCGTGGCCTTCTTGATGCCTAAAAGTTAAGTGACCTAAGCGCCAAAGCCGAGCAAAAAAACACCGTACTTTTTCTTCATGACCATTCTGTCCTGACGTCTGTGCTGCGATAATTTCTCCGCATGTTCTCCTGGCATCTATCGATGAGAATACATCTCTCTCCCATCCTTCTAAACTAAGGTTGTGCCAACTTCTACTTATTGCCGTCATGTTGGCTGCTGCGGTTACATTGAGTCCATGTCGGTATGCGGGAACTGTTTGCAGAAAAGATCGGCTGTTAAAATCAATACGAAATGTATGTTCGGCCACGCATTTTTTGCGCAAGAAGAAGCTGTGGCATCCCAAAAGTTGAACGAGAAGCTCAACGACAGCCCATTGCTCTTCGTCCGGAAGAGAGACAAGCTTTTGATAGATCGGATGATCAGAAGGAACGTTGCCATCCGGATAATAATCAAGATTATCAAGCCACCCCTGAAATCTGAGATTACAGGATGCCGTCATTGCCAAAATATCTGGCACGCTAAAGGCGCGATCTTGACGATGAAGAAACGTATCGACCATGCCAGCATCGTGAACGATATCGAGAGCTGCTCCCCGAATGTAGGGTTGAGCTACATGAGCAGGTGGTAACGAACTGATCACATGCCGCGTTAGCATAACATCAGCTGGGGTTTGCTCCAGCCCCAGCCGCTGTAAAGCTTCCTGTATCATATACACACCCAAACGCGCATATTTGGCGTAGAGCATAAGGATCATGGTGCCACGGTCCTCTAAAACATCCGTGATTGCCTCAAGACCTTTTTGAGGGTCCGGCAAATGATGTAAAACGCCTGTGCTGTAAATAAGATCAAACTTGCGCTTCAAGCCAGCAATTTTGTGCAAATCCATCTGGTAGAGTTCAAGATTATCGAGGTTGTGTTTTATTTTAAGCTGAGCCGTACATGCAATACTGCTAGGGCTGATATCAACACCAACGACCCTTGCCTTTGGATGTGTGTAGGCAAGTATGGCTGCCTGTGAAGTGCCGCAACCCGCCGCAAGAATCGACAGATCAGGATTATAAGAACGATCGGGCCATATAAGTGCATGATGACGCACGGGGTCACAGGCTATGGCACTATGTTTCACCCAAGTTGACAAATCAGAGATGGGCTCCGGATAAACCCATTCGGTGTATTGTTTTTCAACGAGAGGATTGACAATATTCATGATAGTTTTTTGACATCTTCGTTCTGCCCCGCCAGTTACCCGTATTCTTACCCGAACGCATTTACGGTGCTTGCGTTCTAAATACTTTTAAGGCTAACAGCTCGAAAAGAATGGTGGACCGGACACGGCGAAACTGGGCACTTCTAGCAGTTTAATGCTTGATAAAATAGCCAGAAGATTAGCTTCTATACGTGTATGGCAATGGGATGTATTTTATCGAGCGCCTTTCCTGCTTTTACCTCAGCCTCAGCAAGATCATAGTGACTCTGAAGGTTAAGCCAAAAAGCCGCGCCATTGTTAAAGATTTTACCTAACCTTAAAGCCGTCTCAGGCGTAATGCCCCGTCTTCCCAAAACAATGTCATTAAGGCGCGTACGGGGAATGCCCATTGCCTTTGCCGCTGCGCTTACGGATAAGACCCCATTCCTTCAAGAATTGGCGCTTTAGAATGCCCCCTGGGTGAGAAAAATGCGTTCTAGCTTTGATCTCGGTAAAACCTCTGTTTTGAAAGCTTGAAGTGGTGTTAGCATGCGTACATCGGCCATGTCTTGCGTCACAACTTTTTCAGTATGGGCAATGCCTTCCTGTAGACTTCCATTTGAAGTGTGTTCGAAATCAGATGCGGAAACCACACTATCTTCCTAAATGTAGTCTCTGATATAAAGTTCTCTAACGGTCAAGCAACCCCCTTGCGGCCAATGGCCATAACAGCTTGTTCTGCCGTTCGGGCTACTATAGTTCTAAGGCATCTAAATCTGCGATTGTTCTTGCATAGCTTCCCCCTGTAGCAAGCGGCGGCGCACCTTCAGGAAGGGCTACTCTCAAACCCGTTGTTCTTCGAATGACAGCTATATGGGTTTCTGTCCCGTCTTGGACCAGCCTGGTTACACTTTCCCCTTCTGCAAGTTGTATTCTTTCCACTTCAGCGTCAAAGACTTCACAGTCTGAAAAACCTTTCGAAGCCAAGAATCTGCCTTTTTCACGAAAATCAGCCGAAGCAGAACTCTCAGTTCCGGGCGGTACCATATTTCCTGTGGCTGTACCTTTGTCCTTTCCCGAATTCAATTTTAAGGAAATTGATCCACCCTCTATTAGGGAATTTACAAATACATCTCCATCTGCAGCGGAATAAGCCATCGCCTGCAGATTCTCAAAATCAGAAGTGAAACGCATGAATACTGCACTTCGTCCACATACTAATCTTTTCCCCTCATTTTTATACTCTATTGTCAAAGCATCCCCCAACTCCACAGTTGTTGGTATTGCAGGAGTCTTCTGTTCTTGTGCAAGAGCCAAGTGAATGGGGTTTAGCGCAAGCAGGGTAGCTATTTGCCAACCTCTTAGGGTTCTTAAAATATTCATTTTTATCTCTTCGTATTATCAGTACATACGTGCACATAAATAAAATTTTGATTTCAGAATTTGCATGCAGATTTGTAGTTTTGCAATTGGTTAAATTAGTTTTTTCAAAATAATCTAGTATGGTTAATACGCTTCAAAGATCATTCCTAATTAAGCACCTAAAGAGTACCGTTAAAAAACCTTAATCCCGACTGCGATATACTATTCCCCACTTGTTACCCGTATTGTTACCGGGACGCATTTACGGTGCTTGCGTTCTTAATACTTTTAAGGCTAACAGGTTCAAATTCATGGTGGGCGATCACGGGCTCGAACCGTGGACCCGGTGATTAAGAGTCACCTGCTCTACCAACTGAGCTAATCGCCCCTGTTTCCCAGGAAGCGGCTTGTCTAAAGCAAAATAGCCAATGAGTCCAGCAACTAGGGGCTGGATACAACCTCTGTCTTCTGCAAGCAGAAAAGCCAATAAGGCCTTTATTTCTCCTGCCAAGTTCTGATGTTTCCTAAATCGACATGGACATGGTTTGATTTAGGGTAAAAGGCGACACCGCCGCGCTGCATGGTTTTGGCGATGGCGGCGATGGCGCGGCCGTCGACGCCTGCAATGCGAAAATCAACCGCCCAGCCGCGCATATGCAAGCTCTCAATGGCGACATTGCCGTTGTGGCGCGAAAGAATGGCATTGGTTTCCGGCGTACGGTAACCAGATAGAATTTCGAATACGACCGTGGGGGGCAGCCCAAGGCGTGTACGAATATCGACCAAATAATCGATTAATTCGGGATCAATATCGCCTATGACATTTGCGTGACGGTCGCGAAACAAATAATTAATCCGCCGCATAGCTTTGGCATCATAGTGGTTATTAAAGAAATACGTAATGTCTAGTCGCTCACCACTCTCCGGTTGCAACAGTACAATGTGCCTTTCGGCAATAGGGTCAGGAGCTGTTTTCGGCAAACCCGTCCCAATGAGATCAGCGTGCCTCGCACCACCGCAGGCAGCGAGTAATATAACGATTAATGCAACCAACAACTGTTTTAAGTGTGTCATGCAACCGAGCTTGTGCGATTAAGCGAATAGGCACCCTGTTCCGAGACTATTGTATTTAGACCCTTTTCTTCCGGGTCAAGTTTGCGGCGCAAGCGATAAATATGCGTTTCAAGCGTATGCGTATCTATTCGCCCGTCATAACCCCAGATGGCTGCCAGCAGCTCTTCGCGGCTGATTGGCTGCTCACTTTGTCCCAGATAAGTGAGTAGGCTTGCTTCTTTTTCTGTCAGTCGGATCACGGCCCCCGTTTGCTCAACGACAACTTGCTTTGCCTGTGGCTCGAGACGATACGGGCCAAAGACAAAAGGCTCGCCACGCAAGCGCGGCCCTACTTGCAAATAAAACTGCACGCGCGCCAAGAGATGGCCCAGGCGCAACGGTAAGCTGAAGGACTCGGTGATTATATCTTCAATACCGTTAGCAGTATTCTCGCCTAGTAAAAATATTACAGACTTTTTTTCAGATGCCTCTCGGTTATAAAAATCTCGAATAATTTTCGTTGTTTTCTTATCCAACAGTCCTGTTTCAAATATAACGATCTCGGCAGATGCAGCCAGCGCTTCTATGGATATCCCAGCGTTCTCGCGCACAGTTCCAAGAACCGCCAATTTCAGCTGTTCAACAACTGCACGACGCAAAGAGATATCGGCTACAAAGAGGCAGAGCTCAGGCATGGGCCAGTTATAGCTGATCCCAGGCGTCGGCAAAAACTGCCGACTGGGGAGTTCAGTCAGTCACCAAAAATTATTATAACTAATTGATTTATAATGATAATTTATGGCACGAGCCTTGCTCTATATAGGCGTTGGGAGTTGTGAATGCTTGAAATCAGTCCAGTTTTGGCCGGAGCCTTTAATTCAGCAGGCTATACGCCTGCTGCAACCAACATCAATCAATCGGCCGACAGCTCAAGCTCTTCGGACAATGTTCGTAAAACGACCGATGCCGGTGAGATTACAGATCTTAGCTTTGGTGATGTTCTCGATACGATTAATCCACTGCAGCATATTCCGATTGTAAGCTCTATTTATCGTGCTGTTACGGGTGAGCAGATAAGGCCTGTTGCACGTGTCGTTGGCGACATTATTTATGGAGCCGGCATTGGTGGCGGCATCGGCGGCGGCATAAGTGCTGTATCAGATTCTGTTGCTAATTCTATCATGGAGGCAGAAACCGGCAAAGACGTAGGAGCTACCATCATTGCTTCCCTATTTGGGTCTGATAGCGCAAATCCAACAACGCAAATGGCTCAAAATCAACCAAGCCAGGTCGAGGGCAACAACACACAAACAAACCCAACAGATCCGACGACAACATCTGTAGCGGCGGCCCAAGCTGCAACTCTTGCAACGGCGCCGGTAACGTCCGTAACGTCTCAAAATGCACAAACAGCAACAACTGTCACTGGATTGAGTGCTCCGAGCGCTATCCCGTTACCAACACAGAAATCTTATGCGCTAAACACCAATAAGCAGCCTTATGGCGGTGTCATAGATTTAAGTGGCACGCGTGGCGAACAGGAGTTAGCGACAACTCTTGCAGCAAATAGCAATGGCGCGCAGGTAGCTAGAATTGGTAGCACAATTTATACTGGTCGTTTTCCTAATCACGCTATGCCACTTGCACCCGTTGGGGCTTCAACACAATCGTCACAAACAAATCAATCATCCACATCGTCTTTACCACCATCAGCAAGTGCTTCGCCAACGAACAGTCAGGCAAGCGCTTCATCAACAGCGCAAGATACCGACAAAACCGGACCGCAGAGAAATCCACTGCCCCCGGAACTCGTCAATGATATGATGCTGCAGGCCTTGAGTAAGTACAAAAATACAGCGCTTGGCCCAACCAACAGCGGATCGGTTTTGGATATCACGAACTAAGCGTAAATTTTTTTCATTTCGGCGTGCGATCTAACTGCGTTCACCAAATATTGCCGTGCCAACACGAACTTCTGTGGCACCACACCTTATAGCGGCTTCATAGTCGGCACTCATGCCCATGCTCAGATGCGTTAATTTGTGCTGATCGGCTAATTTCTTCATCTTCTCAAAATGGCGCGCAGGATTATCGTCTGCCGGCGGTATGCACATGAGGCCGGTAACACTAAGGACAAATTTTTCTCTAATCTCATGTAGAAAATTTGCCAATGCCTCGGGGGCAACACCTGATTTTTGTGCTTCGTGACCAATATTGACTTCAACATAGAGTTTCGGCATTCGCCCCGTCTTTCTGATCGCTTTCGCCAGAGCCTCGGCTAGACTTAGGCGATCGAGGGTCTCAATCACATCAAAAAGCCTAACGGCGTCATCGGCCTTATTGCTCTGTAAGGGACCGATTAAATGCAATTCAAGTTCTGATTTGCTTAAGCGTAAATCAGCAAATTTGGCTTTGGCTTCTTGCACACGGTTCTCACCAAACACACTCTGACCTGCGCTTATGGCGGCCATGAGAGCAGTCTCGGGTTTGAATTTGCTCACAGCAATGAGTTTTACCGAGCCTGGCTTGCGCCCTGAGGCCAGAATGGCGTTTTCAATGTTCTGCCGGACCACAGCTAGGTTATTTGCAATATCTTGCATCAGGGGATGTGGGTGATGGCTTTGTTAGATAGGTTTTTTGAGCGTACGCGCATAAAAGAAGGGCGGTAACTTTCGTTACCGCCCTTCCGGATTACTTCTGGACGCCTACTGAGTAGGCATTCAGATTAGAACGTCAACTTCTGAGACACTAAGAGAACATGTCCAGCGTTTTCGTCTGCCTTGGTAGGATCCTGACGGTCTTGTGTGAAGAAGATCGCATCAAGCCCCGTGGTGAGACCTGGGAACCATGTATAGGTAGCTCCCAAACCGTAGGCATTGAAGTCCTTGACATAATCGGTATTAGCAAAACCGGTCGCTGTGCTGCCGCCGACGAGCATGTCGTCATAGCCAGAAGCTGTGATCCAGTTAGCCGCGATAGCAACTTTATCGAACTCATACTTGCCACCGAGGGTGAAGTTGTTCTGCTCTCTATTCTGAGCATGGATCGTATCATAGCGACCATCGCTCATATACGAACCACCAACTGTGAAGCCTTGATAGCCAACTTGACCACCAAAACCATAAGCAACGAAGTCAGCTGCTTTTTTGGCAAAGATGCCGCTGCCTGGAATGGCGGCAGCCGAAAGCCCACTACCAACCGTGGTAGCTGACATTACATCGCTGCTTGCCAAGCCTTCAAGAATTTGCGCGCTCAACGTTACGTTGACGGGGTTAAAGTTACCCGTGTATTGAGCCGCTCCCTTGACCACATCTTGGTATGGCGAGTTAGCAATGCTGTTGCCTAAGCCTGTTGGTGTCTCATACTTGATGACATTGTCGCCTGAGTCATACATGTTAGGAATGTAAGACAAACCCAGCTGCACTTTGTTGTTCTCATTACCCACCTTCGGTGTGTAATAAGTAACCTTCGTGCTGTGCTCTGTGTTGTCGATGCCGCTTGGCTGGAAACGAGCCAGTGTGAAGGGGCTGACAAAGTCCATATAGGCTCCGTCAATTTGGCCTTCGCCAACGGTTGGAGCATACACGAACAGATCAGAAGCGCCGTGTTCATCGCCGAACAGGGCCTTACCAAAGGCGCCCGAAAGCCATACGTAAGCCGAGTCAACGGTTACGCCTGTACCACCACCGGTCCAAGCATTCGATACATCGGGGCCATTCCAGAGACTAACATTGGCGCCGTATTCGATGCCGTTGGAAGCTTTACCCAAAGCGTCAAAATTGAGCTTAAACTCAGTTTCGAAGTCGTGCCCGTCTTGCTTGACGCCAGCAGGTAAGTCGGTTGATTCGTGATAAAGACCACCGAGGAAATCGGTGTAGCCGCCCACATCGAGTGAAATCGGCGAAGTTGCTGCAGCTTGCGCACTGCCAGCAAGTGCAACGCCAACCAGAGCTGTCGTCGCCATAAGAATTTTACGCATGCTATCCCCCTACGTGGATGTACAAAGTGTGGATGGGTTAAAGAAGTCGTTATAGTTGACGAAAAGGGCACTTGCCCCGTCGGAAGGCGAATGTGTTCCATGGGGCTTGCACAGACAAGCAAGAAATCAGGCAAAAAATCATTCCACCAATTGGTGTTGCATGCGTGCCACAAGATGGTTAACATACGTAGTGCCTTGCAAAATATCGTTTTTTCCGGCACAGAAAACACAACAAAAGGGGCATTTGTTAATTTTGCCGCCGTCAGGCCAAGGAATCTGTAATGACTAAAAATACGCTTTTTCGTGCCGGAACCATGCTGTTTCTTGCTTGCCTTATTGGCTGCTCAAGCCTGGGTTTGGAAAGCGATGCGACCTACAACGATCCTGAGCGCGAGAAACTCTACAAAAATGGCAGTTTAGCTAGCGATGAAGGCGGTATAAGCCTCTTCGATGCCGAGGGCAGCAAAAGCAAAGACGCTCTTTCGGGCCTCGGCGTTAATGGCTTTTTATGGCGTGCAAGCCTCGATACTATGGCCTTTATGCCCATAGCTTCTGCTGATCCTTTCGGTGGCGTAATAATAACTGACTGGTATGCAGCCCCTGATGCTCCCAATGAGCGCATCAAGCTGAATATTTTTATTCTCGACCGCGATCTGCGCGCTGACGGCGTCCGCGTAACTGTGTTCCGTCAAACCAAGGGTGCTGATGGAAATTGGGTCGATTCTGCCGTCGCGCCAGCCACAGCAACGTCGCTTGAAAACACGATACTGACACGGGCGCGTCAATTGCGTCTGGCACAAAAAACATTTCACTGAACAAAAAATTGCGAAGGTTAGCCGCTAGGCATTAGCAGCTAGCATTGAAAAATGAGGCTCGCAAATTAACCCAAGCAACTAGTCACGAATAACGATGCGCTATAATGTCCAAGAATCCGAGACCAGATGGCAAAAAATCTGGGCTGACAAAAAAAGTTTTCTTGCCGTCGAAGATAAATCGCGGCCCAAATATTATGTGCTCTCGATGCTGCCTTATCCTTCTGGCCGCATCCATATGGGTCACGTGCGCAACTATACACTCGGCGACGTTGTCGCGCGTTACAAACGCGCCTGTGGGTTCAACGTGTTGCATCCTATGGGTTGGGATGCTTTTGGTTTACCGGCTGAAAATGCTGCGCGCGAGCGTAAAATTCACCCCGCCACTTGGACTTACGACAATATTAAAAATATGCGCGCCGAGCTTGTGCGCATGGGCCTTTCCATCGATTGGACGCGTGAATTTGCCACATGCGATGTCACTTACTACAAGCACCAACAAAAGTTATTTCTCGACTTTCTCAAAGCCGGATTTGTCTATCAAAAAGAAGCTTGGGCAAATTGGGACCCTGTCGATCATACCGTCTTAGCTAACGAACAAGTTATCGATGGAAAGGGTTGGCGTTCAGGGGCTCCCGTAGAGAAACGCAAATTATCGCAGTGGTTTTTTAAGATTACGACATATGCCGAAGAGCTGCTCGGCGCTTTAGAAGGGCTCGATCGCTGGCCGGAAAAAGTCAGGCTGATGCAGGAAAACTGGATTGGAAAGTCATCGGGCGCGCGGTTTATGTTTGCATTGGCTGATGATAGCAAACAATCCGATGACACCCAGCCTAAGGATATCGAGATATTTACGACACGCCCCGATACGTTGTTTGGCGCTTCTTTTATTGCCATCTCACCTCATCATCCACTGGCGGCGGCGTTAGCGAAAAATGATAAAAAACTCGCTGCCTTCATAGCTACCTGCGACCGCACGAGCACCAGCGAGGTCGCCATCGAAACAGCAGAAAAGCATGGCTACGATACCGGGCTAAAAGCTCGGCATGTTTTTGATCAGAGCTGGAAATTGCCGGTTTATGTCGCAAATTTTGTGCTCATGGATTATGGCACGGGCGCCATTTTTGGCTGCCCTGCCCACGATCTACGCGATCTGGAATTTGCCCTTAAATATAAATTACCCGTTAAACCCGTTGTGTTGCCGCCCGATAAGACAGCAGAAACATTCAAGATCGATAAGGAACCTTATCTTGGCAACGGTACTATTTTTAATTCTGATTTTCTGAATGGCCTCGACGTTGAAGCGGCAAAGCAAGCGGCGATCAATAAAATTCAAAGCTTAAAGGCCGGGCAGGGGACAACTTTGTTTCGTCTGCGCGACTGGTGTATTAGCCGTCAGCGTTATTGGGGCTGTCCTATTCCGATTATCCATTGTGAAAGTTGCGGCGCCGTTCCCGTACCGGAAAAAGATTTACCCGTGAAGCTTCCGGATGACGTTCTTTTCGATAAACCCGGCAACCCGCTTGAACATCACCCACACTGGAAGAATGTAAGCTGCCCCAAATGCGCCAAACCTGCACGACGTGAAACCGATACCTGCGACACATTTGTCGATTCGAGCTGGTACTTTGCACGCTATTGTTCAGCCAACTTAGCCGATAAACCGCTTGATCGACATCAAGTCGATTATTGGTTACCTGTTGATCAGTATGTCGGTGGCGTTGAACATGCTATTTTGCATTTACTGTATTCGCGCTTTTTTACCCGAGCGATGCATGCGACAGGACATGTCGGCGTCGATGAGCCGTTCGCCGGTCTTTTTACCCAGGGCATGATTTGCCACGAATCTTACAAAGATAAAGATGGCAAATGGCTCTACCCGGAAGAAGTGGAAAAAATGCCCAACGGGCAGGCCACCGAAATTAAAACCGGCGAAGCGGTTACCGTAGGCCGCAGCGAAACGATGAGTAAATCGAAAAAGAATGTCGTTGATCCGGGCCAGATAATCGATAGCTACGGCGCCGATACAGCGCGGCTTTTCATGCTTTCGGATAGCCCGCCCGAGCGTGATTTGGAATGGACCGATGCCGGTATTGATGGCGCCTGGCGCTATCTTAATCGCTTGTGGCGCATGGTAGCCGAACCACCCATCGCTTTGCCGCCCATTGGTACGCCGCGCCCTCAAAACTTTGCTGCAAAAACTGAAACGATCATACGCCTCATCCATCGCACGATTGCGGATGTCTCAAGCGATTTTGAACGCTTCCATTTCAATCGCGCCGTCGCACGCGTGCGCGAACTTTCAAATGCTCTTGAGGAAATGAACGCAAACGACACCGAAAGCGCCTGGGTATTACGTGAAGGCCTGGAGACGCTTGCCCGTCTCATCAATCCCATGCTGCCGCATATTGCCGAAGAAATGTGGAAACTGCTTGGTCATAAAATCATGCTGGTTGAAACGCCTTGGCCTAAAGCCGATCCCGCGCTTTTGATAGAAGATACGGTAACCATCGCCGTGCAGGTTAATGGTAAATTGCGCGCAACCATCACTTTGCCACGCGATCTCGATGCAAAAAAAGCTGAGGCCTTGGCGCTCGCCGATAGCAATGTCCGACGTGCTTTGGAAGGCAAAACCGCCAAAAAAATTATCGTCGTACCCAATAAAATCATAAATGTGGTAGCGTGATTCTATGTTTATCGAGAGAAAAATCTGCCGCACAATAAGTTTTTCTTGCCTGATATCTTTCGTTTGTATTTTAGCCGCCTGCGGATTTCATCCGATGTATGGCGCGCTCAGCCACAACAACACCCCTGTAGCAGCTGAACTTAATAATATTTATATCGCCAATATTCCTGATCGCAACGGACAGATGTTGCGCAACGATTTGATCGATCGGATGTATCAAAAAGGTCGTCCACGCAAACCAATATATACACTTGAAGCTACCATCGTTGCCTCCGAGGCTGATCTTGGTATTCAGGCCAACGCGACAACATTGCGCACGGCACTTGATATGAAAGTCAATTACAGCCTTGTGGATGCTAATGAAAAAGAACTTTTTCATGCGACGGCGCATAGTGTCGCGAGTTTCGATAAACTCGACGAGCAATATGCCACTCTCGCATCACGAGCCGATGCTTATGAGCGAACGCTAACCGAGTGTAGCGAACAGATTGTTAATCGCTTGAGCCTCTATTTTTCGGAAGGACCATTGGGGGCGCCCGATACGCCATTAGGGCAGACAACGACGCCACTCGGACTGACAACAACCAGCACGCCCACTGGGGCTGCCGCCAAACCAACACCATGAAATTGGCGGCTGCACAAATTGCTTCGTTTTTGCAAAAGCCCGACCCGGCCGTAAATGTTGTATTGTTTTACGGTCCTGACGCTGGCCTTGTACGTGAACGCGCCGACAATTTAGCAAAGCTCATTGTTGATGATCTTAACGATCCATTCCGCGTTGCCGCTTTGACCGGCGCC
Source organism: Alphaproteobacteria bacterium (assembly GCA_013286365.1). GTDB lineage: Bacteria > Pseudomonadota > Alphaproteobacteria > UBA9219 > UBA9219 > JABDFY01. The sequence continues at coordinate 24,359 of JABDFY010000010.1, read as the reverse complement.
ATGCTGACGGATGACCCGGCACGGCTTTTGGATGAAATGTCCGCCCAAGCCTTGGGCGGCGGAAGACGTCTTATTCGTTTACAGCAGGCCGCTGATAACACAACCCTAGCGCTGGCGAATTTTCTTGCTAACGCGCCACAAGGCGACAGTTTTTTACTTATCGAAGCCGGTGATTTAGAAAAGCGCTCAAAATTGCGTAGCTTGTGTGAAAGCGATAATAAAACCGTTTGTGCCATTCCATGTTACGTCGAAGAGGGTGCTGCCAAACAACGAATTATTAGTGAGATCTTACAAGCCGAAAATTTGCACGTATCGCGTGATGTTCTTGTATTTCTCAGCAGTATTTTACCGCCCGACCGTATAGCCATGCGCAGCGAACTTGAAAAGTTGGCGCTTTATGTCGACGGCAGCAAACAACGGGATCAAAATAAATCCGTCACTATGGAAGATGTGCTGGCTATTGTTCAAGATGCGGGGGCTGCAGAAATTGATGATCTGGTATTTGCCGTAGGTTCCGGCGATACCCGTAGGGCAGAGCTTTTGCTCGATAGGTTAGCAGCCGAACAAACATCGGCGGTGGCCATCTTGCGCGCCGCTCAGCGCCATTTTATGCGCTTACAGTGGGCGCGTTATCAAATCGATCAGGGTACAAGTGCGGGAGAGGCTATAAAAAAACTTCAGCCACCTGTGTTTTGGAAATATGCCGAGTCTATGACCGGTCAATTGCGCCGTTGGCAATCACCGCAGATCGAAAGTGTCCTACATAAACTTTACGAAGCCGAGGCCGCCGTGAAGCGCACCGGCACGCCTGATACGGCCCTATGCGCGCAATTATTACTGCGTACTGCCGCCACAACAGCCGCTTGATAATAGGAGGCACGTCACCCATTTCTAGAGGGGTGTTGCTTAGCCGTGCCAAATACGGCATTTCTGCCGCACATTATGTCGCGACCAAGCGTATGTAGATATTGAGCCTAAAAACTAGATATAAGGGATCAGACCATGGACCAAATTCCCGTTACCGTTCTCACCGGTTATCTCGGCGCCGGCAAAACGACGCTCCTCAACCGAATTCTATCGGAACCACACGGCAAAAAATATGCCGTTATCGTCAATGAATTCGGCGAAGTTGGCATTGATAATGATCTTGTCGTGGGTGCCGATGAAGAAATTTTTGAAATGAACAACGGCTGTATTTGCTGCACGGTGCGTGGAGATCTCATTCGCATCATTAGCGGCTTGATGAAACGAGCGCGCAATTTTGACGGTATTCTTATCGAAACGACCGGCCTTGCCGATCCGGGCCCCGTCGCACAAACCTTCTTTGTTGACCCAGACGTAGCCGCAAAGTCGAAGTTGGATAGTATTGTCACAGTCGTAGATGCGAAGCATCTCTTTGAACGTCTTTCGGACTCGAAGGAAGCTGAAGAGCAAATCGCTTTTGCTGACGTTATACTTCTTAACAAAACCGACCTTGTCAACGCAGGTGAACTTCAAAGTCTTGAGCAAAAAATAAAAGCGATTAACGCGTTCGCCAAAATCGTCCGCACAGAACGCTGCCAAATTGCCCTCGATAAGATCCTTGGTCTCGGTAGTTTTGATCTCGATCACATCCTCGAACATGAGCCCGATTTTCTTGGCACATCTCGACATCAAAAGGCTCACCACCATGATGATTGTCATGATGATGATGATTGTGATCACCCCGATCATAACCATGCCCATGCCCACGATCATGACCACGAACATGATCCCAGCATTATCAGCCTTTCGTTGACCTCTGAAACGCCAATTGATGCCGCTAAATTCGATGCCTGGATGGCCGACTTGAGAGCGACAAAAGGCCCCGATTTACTGCGCTACAAAGGCATATTGGATCTGGCTGGCAGTGACAAACGCTTTGCTATTCAGGGCGTCCATATGATGATGGAAGGCAGTAATCTCAGTCCATGGAAACAGGGCGCTAAACGTCAAAGCCGGCTTGTCTTTATCGGGCGCAACTTGGATGTTGAGGCCTTGCGCAAAGGGTTTAGCGCTGTCGCCGGTTAGATCTTTATACTTATCTTCTCATCACAATGTGAACCGATTAGCCTTATGCCCTCACCCTCAGCTATTTTCCGTCAGTGGAATTTTTCGCTTCCCATTATAGCTCTGACCATCAACCGCCGCGGCGATTGGGTCGCCGTAGCTTTCGGTGACGGATCACTAGCCTTGCTGCCAGCCAGTAGCGGCGCAGAACGTCCAAAAGAGATAAAGCTCCATGATGGGATTTCATTGTCGCTGCAACCGGATGCCGATGATCATGCTTTCTTGTCAGGCGGGGATGATGGGCGGGTTCTCATTATTGATCCTGCACTTGATGTACCAACCGAAATCGCCAACCATAAAAATCAATGGATCGATCATGTCGCAGGTTCCAGTGATGGTAAATTACGCGCTTATGCAACCGGTAAGAATGTTCATCTTTTGGATGCTGACGGTCAAAGCACCGGTCATGCGCTAGCCCATCCAAGCAGCATTGGTGGATTGGCTTTTAGCCCCAATGGCAAGCGCTTAGCCGCTGCGCATTATAACGGTGTTAGCCTATGGTGGACGCAGGCTAAAGAGACAGTACCCACAAAGCTCGCTTGGAAAGGATCACACTTGGCGCTTGCTTGGCACCCGGAAGGTAAAATAGTCATGTCAGCGATGCAGGAAGCTGCTTTGCACGGCTGGCGGCTTACCGATAATGCCGAGATGCAAATGCAGGGCTACACTGGCAAAATTCACTCCCTCTCCTTTACCGCACGCGGTAAGTATTTGGCGACCAGCGGTGCCGATCAGGTAATCTGCTGGCCCTATTTTGGTGGCGGTCCTTGGAATAAAACGCCCCTAACTTTGGGTGGCAATGAGGGACGCCTTGTTAGTCGTGTTGCCGCACACCCAAAAGACGAACTTGTCGCCGCCGGTTATAATGACGGCATGATTATTATGGCACCACTTGATGGCCGTATGGAGATTATGATCCATCCGCCGGTCGGAGAAAAAGGCATGGGCGTTATAGGTCTTGGATGGAATGGTGCGGGCGACTGTTTATTTGCTGCGCTTGAGAACGGTTACGTTATGCTTTTTACCATTGAAAGTGTCAGTCAATCGGCTTCACACGCACACTCATGAAATTAAAATCTGTCCAATCACTTCTCACCAAACTAATCGGTTTCGATACCACGTCGCATAAATCGAACCGCGACTGTATCGCCTTTATCCAAAACTATTTAGATAATCTCGGGATTAAGAGCGAGATCATCGCCAATGACGTAGGTAACAAGGCTTGTCTTTGGGCAACGGTTGGCCCTCAAGAAAAAGCTGGCATCGTCTTGGCTGGACACACAGATGTTGTGCCCGTTGATGGCCAAACTTGGACAAGCGATCCTTTTACGCTCACGGAACGAAATGAAAAATTATTTGGTCGCGGGGCTTGCGATATGAAAGGGTTTATCGCTTGCGTGCTGGTCACAATCGCTGAATGTGACAGAGAAAAGCTTTTGCGCCCCCTTCATCTCGCCTTCACTTACGACGAAGAGATCAGTATGGAAGGTGCTGAGCGTTTAACAAATTACCTTAAAAATCAAAAGGTTAAACCGGCTTGGGTTTGGATCGGCGAGCCTACAGAACTTCATATCGTCCATGCACATAAAGGTGTGGCTGCCTATCTTACCAACTTTACAGGCGTGCCGGCTCATTCGGCACAGCCTGATCAGGGACTTAACGCTATCTCACTCGGCGCAGAATTTATCGATATCATCCAACACGTGGCCGAGCAGAAAAAAAGTAATCCCTTCTCCCGATCGCGTTTTATTCCGCCTTATACAACCTTTAACCTCGGCACCATCAAAGGTGGAACAGCCGAAAATATTATCGCTGAACATTGTGAGCTATTATGGCAAATTCGTTCGCATCCCGGCGAAGAGGCGATTGCTTTGCTCGCAGAAGTTGAAGCCATGGCCAGTCATGCACTCAATCCCCGCTTGGCCAAATTTCCCAATACTGCTGCGATGAGAACATGCACCTGTTTTGACATCCCACCTTTAATGCCTACTCAAGATAATCCTGGCGAGAAAACCCTTGCGCGCCTTACAGGACGCGATGAGTTTGAGGCTGTTTCTTTCGCAACGGAAGCTGGGTTTTTTCAGAAACTCGGCACACATGTTGTCGTCTGCGGCCCGGGCAGCATCGACCAAGCACATAAGGCCGATGAATATATTGCTAAGACTGAGATCATCGCTTGCATGGGATTGTTAAAGCAAATGTTGGAAGAGAAAGTTATGTAATGCGTGGCCATTAACCATATATGGCCCTGTAAGCAGACTTTATTTTTTGATATTGAAATATGTGGCAAGACTATTCAAATGACTTTATAAACCAAGGCGAGATGGTTTATTCATTTGCGTTAGATTTATGGCTTCATTAGGTGAATATATTATGAGCATTATACTGCCTTCGGACAAAGAATTCGTTTTTCCATCATCGGCGACTTATGGCTTCGAAATTGATCCGCCATCAGATTATGACGAGGCAAGCGCCCGAAAAATGGCCATCGCCATTCTGCGACTGGCAGCTTTGGGGCCCTCGCGATTTAGCGTAACTTTCGGCGCCAATGGCACGGTTGATGAGAATACGCAACAACAGTCTCTTCGAACCTCTGTCGCCATTTTAGAAGTCCTGCAACAATTTCCTGTAGCAGCTCATATGGCTTGCAGCGGCCTGAGCAGGGAAGACAATATCAACTTCGCAGAACAGCTGCATACATATGGCATACGCGAAATCTTGGCACTATCAGGCGATAGATTAGCCGAAGAAGATAAATCCATAACACGCTTTAAAGGCGCGCCGTTGTTAATTGCGTATTTACAAGGAAGGTCTGAGTTTAAAATCAGCGCTGCCGCAGATTTTTCTTTCTATGATATGAAGAGTAACGACGGCGGACAAAGCGCCCTAGTAAGTATCGCTGAAAACCTCAGGGCTAAAATAACTGAGGGTGCCACACAATTGATCACTCAATTTACTTTCCAACCGGACAATGTCGCGCGCGGTATACTGGGTGTCCACAGCGAGGGTATTGAGACACCTATTATTGCGGGATTAATTCCTGTCCTTAATTTTCCAGCAATTTTTGAGTTGGCGGATAAATACCATGTACCGGTACCTGATGATTTGAGAAGAATACATGATAAAATTATTGTTGATGTCAATGGTAAGCCCGTTGTTGTTAACCCAGGGACCATTGATCGCAGCGGAACGGTAGGCCAAGAACTTATCGTCCAACAGATCAAGTGTTTCGCAAATTATGGCCTGACAGATTATCATTTTTATTCGGCTAACAGTGTGCCTGGTATGCTGACGCGCATCGTGACCGCTGGCAGAGACCAAGAAATTGTCCCATATCAGCCGGATGAGGCTCAGGTAAGTAGATTAACGAAAGCACTTTTGCGTAGATTTGAAAGATGATTAGACGTAAATCTTGCGCGTATTACTTTTTTGCTTCTTCTTCATCTAAAATCATCTTTCGAGACAGCTTGCCGATAAGCGTTTTGGGTAAAGGCTGATCGCGAAACTCAATCAATTTTGGCATCTCCATAGGCGATAGTTTGTCTTTAAGAAATTTGATGAGCTCGTCTTTGGTAAGATTTTCTCCCTCGCGTAACTTGATAAAGGCTTTCACCGTTTGGCCGCGATACTGATCGGGTACGCCGGCAACGATGCATTCTTCCACGGCCGGATGCAGATATATCGCTTCTTCAACTAGGCGTGGATATATTTTAAATCCGCCTGCAGCGATCATGTCCTTGATGCGATCGGTAATGAAAGTATAACCGTCCTCATCCATATAACCGGCATCGCCCGTGTGAAGCCGTGCCCCCTCAGGCGTCATCTCGAGAACGGCCGCCGTTTCCTCGGGCTGGTGCCAATATCCCGGCATCACTTGTGGGCCTCTGATACACACCTCACCACGCTCGCCAAGCGCGAGGGCTGTTTTTCTATCGTCCAAACTGACGATTTCTATATATGTTCCGGGCACAGGCAGGCCTATAGATCCGGCCTTATTCACGCCTTCAATTGGATTACACGTCGCCACGGGCGATGTTTCCGAAAGGCCATAGCCTTCGACGAGTACGCAGCCCGTTAAATGTTCAAAATCGCGCTTGATCTCAACGGGTAGGGGAGCGCCACCCGATATACAATATTTGATTGAGGAGAGATTGTAGCGGGCAAGACTTTTATAATGATTGATAGCGGTATAAATCGTTGGCACGGCAGGAAATAACGTTGGGCGTTTTTTGTGGATCGTCTTAATGACCTGCACAAGATCAAAGCGCGGCAGCATAATAATTTTTCCGCATAAGAGAACAGCGATGTTCATCACGGCTGTCATGGCAAAGACATGAAAGAACGGCAACACACCAAGCATGACCTCTTTGCCTGGCTCGGCATGTGGCAAGAGAAGCCGCGATTGCAAGACATTTGCCGATAGATTGGCATGCGTCAGCATGGCCCCTTTGGGTACACCTGTCGTGCCGCCGGTATATTGCAACACGGCGATATCCTGTGCTGGGTTAATTTCAGAAGGGGTAAACTTTCCGTCGTTTCCGGTTAAGGCAGAAAATGTGAGATGCTGATCGTTCTTGGGTAGTAAGGCGACGTCTTTGTGTTTTAAGAACGGATAAACATAGGACAGATACCAGGGTAAAATATCCGTCATACGGCCAACGACGATCTTCTTGAGACACGTTTTGCCAAGCATCTTGGCAAGCTTTTCGTAAACAGACACGACATCGATGGTCACCATAACGCGCGCACCGCTATCGTTTATTTGGTGCTCGATTTCGCGCTCAGCATAGAGCGGGTTAAAGTTGACAACGGTTCCGCCAATTTTAAGGATAGCAAAATAAGCAATCACATAATAAGGGCAGTTAGGTAAAAAAAGGCCGACACGATCGCCTTTATTGACGCCTAGGTCCTGGAGGCCCTTGGCCGCGCGCACTACGAGATCGCTCACTTCTCGATAGCTATAAAGCTTGCCAAGAAAATCTAAAAATATTCCGTCCGCATGATGGTGGACAGCATCATCCAGGATTTCATGAAGAGGGCGCGCAGGAAGATCCGCAGCCCAATCAACAGAGGCAGGATATTTGCTGAGCCACGGCAAAGAAATATTATTGGATGACATGGGCGGTTTAAAGACCAAAAAGGTGTGAATGAGTTTAAGAGACCGAAGTCAAAATACTCAACTCCGATATACTTCTTCATTAAAGAAGAATAGCAAACTTGTCCAACACAGCGCTTTATCTACCTCCCCGTAAGTCGATTTTAAATTGTATAGGTAGAGAACTAAAAGAATTTAGTTATGGGCATGATCTAAAACTTTAGGCTCGCTTTACGCTGGTTTCTTGAGGGCCTTACGTAAGGCGCGCACTTCACGCCGCGTCTGACCGAGTACAACACCCATGAGTAAGATCACCATAAAGAGGCCGCCCACAAGAACGTAGAGGACACCATTGCCAGAGACGAATGATGGCGTGTTTTTATTCTTTAAATTGCGATCTATGCCGGCGTTAGTTGCAGTACCTTGGTTTTCCTCAAGGGTCGCTACCTCTTGATGCAGATTGTCATTATCAGCCTTTAATTCCTGAATGCCCTTCACCGCAACCGCCACCAAATTGCCATAACTCAGGCCGTAACGACCCTCGGCCGTTGCGGGCTTAAAGACAACTTCCGGAACAACCTTCTCAACATCTTGGGCAATGAAGCCAACTTGTTTCTCGTGCGTGCCAATCATCTCATAAGCAACGGGCTTAAGCTCCATAAGCGCATCAAGGCCATATTGAATTGGGCGTATATTCTCTTTAATCCTTCGATCAGAAGCGTTTGTCCAAACACCTGAGGCAGCAAGGAAGGCGCCATTACCGTTGCTGCTGCTGTTGCCGATCTGGATAGGGTTGGTGGGCAGGGCGCTGCCGAGATCGATGCCAAGATAGCCATTCGTGCTGCTGCTCATGTCGGCGTTCAAAATGGAGCCAATCTGAAGATAATTACTCGTGCTTGAAGCCGGTGTATCGATACTACTCGTTGTACCGATCAGGATATTATTAGAACCTGTGGTCAGCGTCGTACTCGCAACCAAAGGACCTATGACGACATTGCTGCCACCTGTTGTCACCTTAGAGCCAGCACCGTAACCAACAGCCGTATTCTGCGCACCTGTCGTAACAATTTTAAGCAAAGCATTCATGCCGAGAGCCGTATTATAACTGCCGGTCAATGATTGCCCAAAAGTTCCGACGCCATACATTGCTTCGTAACCGACGGCCGTATTACCACCCCCTGTCGTGTCGTGGTATAAGGCCCCATAACCAAAAGCGCTACTGTCAGATGAAGTTGTATTTCCAAGGGCGATAGCGCCAACACCAGTATTGTAAGAGCCAGTGGTTAGTATCTCAAGAGCAACATCGCCGATGCCGGTGTTATCAATACCTGTTGTGATATAGGAGAGGGCACTGTTGCCGACGGCCGTGTTAAATCCGTTTGTGACCGTAGCAGCCGCCAAAGCACTCGTACCAACGCCGATGCTGGTCGTATCCGCTCCGCCATTTGGAAATGCTAGCACTGTAGTTCCGTTAAGCTGATAAACACCGGTGATTGCCGTGAGGTTAAGGTTGCCACCACTTGTGAGTTCCATGTGTTTGGCGCTGTTGGTGGAGAAATCAAGCGTGTTGGCGGCTGACAGATAGAGACCATTGGCTGGTAACGTTGACGTCGTTGTGGTGAGACCGAACCCTCCATTGACATCGAGCACATCGGAAGGTGACGCGTTGCCAATTCCAACGTTGCCTGCAGCCGTGAAGACAGCAACGGGTGTGCTAAGGCCCGACTCTACGCGTAGCGGAAAAGACCCGTTATCAGTTGCAGCCGTTTTAACGAGAAGCCCGTTTCTGTTACCGGAAGCCGACCCAGCGTTTTTGATGGACGCTATATAAGCTGCTTGTCCCGCAGTTGGAGCCCACACAATACCTACAGTACTTGTGCCCGTTCCTGATGTGTCTGTAACATTAGCGCTGCTATTTGATAGTGAGGAAATAGGTGATGTCGTCCCTACGCCGATGGAACCATTAAACAACCCATTGCCGCCTCCACCGAGGCTGACTACTGCGTTGGTGTCGGGAGTGGAGGTCGTGGCGTTATTGGCAGGGTTGGCTTGAAAAACACTGAACCAAGTATTAGCAGCTACTCTAGCAACCATCGTATTATTCGCAATACCGAGCGCATATGTATTGCTATACATACCAATTTTCCAACCTACGCCACCTGTGCCTGTTGACGGTGGCGCACTAGTTATAGTGCTGGTGCCGTCAGCAGAAATAACACCATCGACATCTAACGGAGTTGCCGGCGACACTGTTCCAATCCCGACAGATCCAGTCGTTGTGATTGTCATGGCTGTGCTACCACTTGCGACAAAACTCAAAACGCCTGCACCGCCATTGATATTAATACCAGCCGATGTACCTGCCACACCTATTGTGGGTGCAGCACTATTGCCGCCGGTGATGGTAAGATACGTATTGGCGCTGGCTGTTTGTAAGAAGCGGACAGCTTCAACACCCTCGGTTGCTATAGATAATGTACCCGTCGTCGCTTGGAAGAGACCTGTTGCTGTATCGGTCGTTACCGCCCAACCGGGCGCACTAACTGTACCAGCCGCAAAGGTACTACCGCCACCGCCACCAAGTGATGTCCAAGCAGGCGTTGATCCTTGATAGGCTTCAACGCTGTTCGTTGTGGTGTTGTAACGGACCATGCCCACTTGAGGACTTGAAGGACGAGGGCCCGCTCCTGATGTTGTGCCCGTGGGCAGAATTAAGCTATTGGTTTGCGATGAGAGATCAAGCGCTGCTTGAGCGTTGATCGTGGCAGATCCAATACCGACATTCAACGTACCGCCGGCATTGCCGAGATTATTGGCATAGATCGTATTGCCGATATTGAGTTGGTTGTTGGTAGCACTCGTTGTCGTATCAAGTGCACTCGATGTGCCGATAAGGATATTGTTCGAACCTGTCGTCAATGTTGTGCTAGCTACGGAAGACCCAATAATAACGTTGCTGGCTCCGGTTGTAATCGTAGCGCCAGCATTATAGCCAAGCGCCGTGTCGTTAGCGCCGGTTGTAAGAGCAACGAGTGAATTTTGTCCTATCGTTGTGTTCCTATTCGCCGTCGTCTGGATAACGGACAGGGCACTGTCGCCGACGCCTGTATTATAGTTTCCGGTAAGGGCATAGGTTGTTGAGCTTGCAAGCGCGCCGTGGCCAATAGCTGTATTCGAAGACCCTGTAGACACAAACCAGCCAGCAGAATTGCCAAGACCTGTATTATTGCTTCCACTTGTGGCAGTGGCAAAAACATTAAGTCCTACTGCCGTAAGGCCGTTCCCTGTTTGGGCATTGCCAGCGCCCGAGCCGAGGGCCGTATTAGCATTTCCCGTCTGATTTTGGCTTAGCGCATTGAAGCCGATGGCTGTGTTGTCGTGGCCGGTGGTGGTCGAATCCAGACTGTTATAACCGACAGCTGTATTGAAGTATCCTGTCGTATCCGCTTTCAAGGCTATATATCCAACGGCCGTATTTCTACCCGTCGTCGTATTCATCAGCGCCTCATAACCAACCGCTGTATCTCCTGCTGTCGTCGTCGAACCAAATCCACTCAGTGCACCGTTGCCAACGGCAAGGCTGGTCGCATCGCTCGTCGGCTCTGAAAGCCCATTGTTACCGCTGATATCGATCACACCATAGACATCCAGCGCAGCCGCCGGCGATACTGTACCTATGCCTACAGAGCCGGTCGTGCTGATGAACAGATCGGTCGCACCGCCAACACCTATCGAAATGGTGCCGACCGCGCCATTCGGTGAGCCCGCACCTGCGGCGCCGGTCTGAACGGTTATATTCCCCGAATTGCCTCCGGTTGACGAAGAACCTCCGCCACTTCCAGAGACGATCGTAATCGATCCGGATGAACCGCCATTACCGCTATGAGTTCCGCCAGTTGCAGCAGCGCTTTTAAGAGTAACCGCTCCACTACTGCCGCCCGTGCCATTAGATGTTGCGCTACCGCTGGATAGAGTTAAGGCTCCGCCAGCCGTAACATTTCCCGTTCCGCCTGTAATAGTTACAGCGCCGCCGGCGGCGCTGCTACTTGAACCTCCGGCTCCACCCGTTAACGTAATTGCTCCTCCCGCACTTGTTCCAACTCCAGTACCGGAAGTCAGGGAAATTGCACCGCCTGCCGCCGCTCCGCTCGTCTCCTGCGCCGCATTACCGGCGGTGATGGACACTGCGCCACCCGCCGCAGCTCCTGCTGTGCTGCTGCCCGCCGTTGCACTCGATGCCGCAATCGTCAGCCCGTTACCCGCAGCCGATGCCGCCGCCTGCGTGGGCGCAGTCGCCGCAATCGCAAATGTCTGATCCGTCGGCCCCGCAAGCTGTGTGATCGCGCCGAGGCCGGTGGCCCAATTATGCTGCCCTCCGAGAGTCAATGTGGCGGTCGGTGCTGTCGTCCCGATCCCGACATACTCACTTGAAGTGATTGTGAGTGCAGTCGAGCCATTGTTCTGCAAACTTAAAGCTCCGGTACCACCGGTATTAATAGTGAGACCATTTGAGGTTCCGGCCACACTTATAGTAGGTGCTGCACTATTGCCGCCGGTGATTGTGAGGTAGGTGTTGGCCCCTGAGGTCTGTAAGAAGCGAACAGCTTCAACACCTTCAGTGGCTATAGATAAGGTGCCCGTCGTTGCTTGGAACAATCCGGTTGATAAATCTGTTGCCACAGCAAGACCGGGCGCTGAGACAGATCCTTTATTAAAGGTGTTGGCCAATTCGGATGCCCCACCGAAGTCTACCCAGGCCGTACCATCATAACCTTCAAATGTATTGAGGGATGTATTGTACCGGATCATACCAGCAACGGGTGATGTCGGCTCAGTTGGTCCTTGCGGCAAGATGATACTATCTGTGCGGGTGGTCATATCGAGAGAGGCTTGCGAATTAATCGTCGATGAGCCAATGGCAACACGAAGACCTGCTAGATCACCAAATATTAAGTTACCGATATCAAGTTCATTGTTCGTAGCACTTGTTGTCGTATCAAGCGCACTTGATGTGCCGATTAGGATATTGTTGGAGCCAGTGGTAAGTGTGGTGCTGGCAACGCCTTGGCCGATAATGGTATTATTGCTACCCGAAGTAATGGTATATCCCGACTCGTCACCTATCGCTGTATCGTAACTTCCCGAAAGATTTAAGCCTAAGCTTTGATGGCCATAGGCTGCATCGTTGCTTCCCGTTGTGTTGGTATGCAATGCACCTTGGCCAAAAGCAGAGTCGGATGTACCCGTTGTGTCAGCGTTCAGCGCGTTGTACCCAAAGGCAGAGTTTCGAGCCGTAGTAGTTGTCGCCAACGCGCCGTATCCAACTGCCGTATTGCTGTTACCGCTTATATTGCTCTTAAGAGCCTCATACCCCACAGCCGTATTAAAATCGCCCGACGTTATGGCGTTCAGCGCCTGGTAACCAACGGCTGTGCTACCTGTACTGCCCGTGCTGATTGCAGCCAGTGCTCCATTGCCGACAGCGAGTGCCGTGCTGTCCACAGCCGGCACCGAAATCCCATTATTACCGCTGATATCGATGGCACCATAGACATCCAGCGTAGCTGCTGGTGTTGCCGTGCCTATGCCGACAGACCCGGCAAAATAGGATTTGGCCGTTGAGCTGTTATAGAACGAGTAGTTATTGACAGTGCCGCCAGAAGCCGTTCCGCCATTACCCGTGATAACCACGCCGTAATTCGATGTGGTACCGCCTGCCGGCGATCCGCTACCGACAGTAAATAAACCAGCATAATTCACAACTGTTCCTCCGGCAGCCGAGGCGGCGGTCGAGCCCTGAATATCGACACCATAGTTGGTAATGGTTCCAGACGTAATGCCATTGCCATTCGATATACTGCTTCCTAAAAATTCGACTAAATTAGTTATAGGGTTTGCGGGGCTTATCTGGGAAGAACCGCCGGCCGTAAAATCGTTGCCATTTGTAATGGTGCTGGAATAGGTTGATTGTTCGTCCACACGTGCAAAATTTGCATTAACGGTGCTTACGGGTGTGGAACTGCTCATAAAAGAAGGAATGTTCAGGATACCGTAAAACGCCGAGAGTGACGCACCAGTTGGCGATACACTTGCCTGGGAGGACAACATATTCTGCTGACCTGTCACACTGGAAGCCAATACCGGTGCAAGAAATACGCCCGTAGCACTCGATGTTGTCCCGCTTACCTGGAAGATCGGACCCGTGATGGTACTGGATGGCTGCACCATCAGAAGCGCTGTCGGCGCCGTTAATCCTATCCCGACAGATCCGGTTGTGGTTATCGTCATCTGAGTGCTGCCTCCTGAGGCAAAACTCAAGGCTCCGGTGCCACCATTGATATTGATGCCGGCCGATGATCCAGCAACACCTATAGTGGGTGCAGCACTATTGCCGCCGGTGATGGTGAGGTAAGTATTGGCGCCAGCTGTTTGTAGGAACCGGACAGCTTCAACACCCTCTGTTGCAACCGATAGAGTTCCTGTCGTCGCTTGGAAGAGACCAGTCGTTAGATCGGTTGCAACAGCAAGACCAGGAGCCGAGACAGATCCCTTATTAAAGGTATTGGCTAACTCAGAGGCGCCACCAAAATCAACCCAGGCCGTTCCGTCATAACCTTCAAATGTATTCAAGGATGTGTTGTACCGGATCATACCAGCAACAGGCGATGAGGGCTCGGTTCCGCTTTGCGGTAAAATGACACTGTCTGTGCGTGAGGACATATCTAAAGAGGCTTGGCTGTTAATCGATGTGGCGCCAATAGCTATTCTCAGCCCCGACATATCGCCAAAGATTAAGCCGCCGATATTGAGTTGGTTGTTGGTAGAACTCGTTGTCGTATCAAGCGCGCTTGAAGTGCCAATGAGTATGTTATTGGAGCCTGACTTAAGAGTTGTGCTTGCGACGCCAGACCCAATAATCACATTACTATCGCCGGTTGTGATCTTGGAGCCCGCCTGATAACCAAGGGCCGTATTGCCGATACCTGTTGTTGTAGCATTCAAGGCCTTGTAGCCGACAGCAATATCAGCACCGGTTGTGACAGATCCCAGTGTCCCTAGGGCGCCATTACCAACAGCAAGACTGGTGGCAGAGGTATCATTCGCCGGTACAGATATCCCGTTATTGCCACTAATATCTATTGCACCATAGACATCCAACGTAGCCGCCGGTGTCGCCGTCCCTATGCCAACACTGCCGTTTTTCAATATCGCCAACGCATCAGCCAGCGCACTTCCACTGCTGCCATTGCCAACTTCAAACAAGGGATCGGTTGAGACCCAACTTCCAGCCGTTCCGCCACCGACATTATAGCGGCCCATCGTCACGGAATCGTAGGCAGCAGCAATGGTGTTGTCAGTCATGGCTGTGCTTTGAGTGCCCGATGCCAATGTATAATTTCCCATGGATGTGCTTGCTTGGCCAGATGCGTTTGTCGCCCCACCGAGTGCCACGGCGGCAAAGTTGGAAGCGTTAGTTCCGGTACCCAAGGATATTGCACTTTGGCCAGAAGATGTAGCACCTTGCCCCATAGCGATACTGGCTGTATTTGATGCTACTACACTATTGCCTAAGGCAACGCTGTCTGCGCCCGAGGCAGTCGTGCTTAATCCTAAAGCCAAACTGTTGCCGCCCGAAGAGACCGAACCGTTTCCACCTGCCAAACCGGCCGAAGCAACATTGTTGATTCCTATAGCCAGACCGCCGGTGCCTGCAGCTGTTGTATTAATTCCAATTGCTAGACTGCCCTCGCCGGATACAATATCCGATGCCATCACCAGTGTAGAGTAGGGGCCGCTCGTAGCTAGCGTTAAGGCCGTCGTTCCTCCTATTTGAAAATTCATGGCACCAGTGCCTGTCGTCGTTAACGTCAAGCCGGCGTTGGCCGATCCAGATGAAGCGATGATGGGTGCATTACCAGAGGTGGCTGGCGTTACGGTTATGTAATCTACGCCACTTGAGATTGTATTAAATC
The DNA here is from genome assembly GCA_013286365.1 of Alphaproteobacteria bacterium. GTDB lineage: Bacteria > Pseudomonadota > Alphaproteobacteria > UBA9219 > UBA9219 > JABDFY01. Next base: position 9,203 of record JABDFY010000010.1, on the reverse strand, counting down.
TGATCGCCTGCACGCCTTCGGTCGCAATACTGAGAGTTCCTGTTGTTGCTTGGAAGAGACCGGTTGATGTATCGGTCGTTACCGCCCAGCCTGGCGCACTAACTGTGCCAGCCGCAAAGGTGCTACCGCCACCACCGCCAAGCGCTGTCCAGGCAGGGGTTGATCCTTGATAGGCTTCAACACTGTTCGTTGTTGTATTGTAGCGGACCATGCCCACAACTGGGCTTGTCGGACGAGGACCTACACCTGTGCTGGTGCCAATAGGTAATATGATACTGTTGGTCTGCGATGAGAGATCAAGCGCCGCTTGGGTATTGATGGCTGCCGATCCAATACCGACATTCAGTGTACCGCCGACATTGCCAAGATTATTGGCATAGATCGTATTGCCTATATTAAGTGTGTTGCTAGCACTACTGCTGCTCGCATCGACTAAACTTGTTGTGCCTATAAGTATGTTGTTGGAACCTGTTGCGAGCGTTGTCGAAGCAACATCGTATCCAATGATTACGTTGGCACTGCCGCTAGTTATCAACGAGCCTGCTAGCTCACCCAACCCCAAATTCTGGTTGCCAGTCGTCACATGCGAAAGAGAGTTCACGCCAAGAGCGGTATTATCTGTACCGGTACTTGCACCAAAGGCGCCTTCTAAGGCAAAATATCCAACTGCTGTGTTATTTGAGTTGCCCGTAGAAGCAAACATTAAGAGTGTATTTGTACCCACCGCCGTATTGTTGCTACCTACCACATTATTTAAAAGCGTGCCTCGGCCAAGCGCAGTATTATTGACGCCAGATGTCGTACCCTGTAGGGCCTCATAACCTACCGCTGTGCTAGCACTACCGCTCACTAGTGATTGCATTGCTTGGTTGCCGACCGCTGTGTTTCCCGTCGCGCTTGTTGTTAGACTTGAACTACTCATTGCATTATTGCCAACCGCAGTATTGTAATAGTTCCCGCTTCCTGGTGCATGGGCAAGCGCGTTGACACCTATGGCAATACCACTTGTATCTGTACCCGACGGTATTGCGAGCACTACATTGCCGCCAATGCGATATTGCGTTGATGTATTGATGTCGCCGACTACATCGAGTGGATAGCCGGGATTACTCTTTAGAATGCCGGTGTTGCCGCTCTGAAGAACAACAAAAGCGTCGGACGCTGCTCCAAAATTGCCATTACCGACTTCAAGTAGAGGATCGACCCCGGTCCAAGTGCTAGCCGTGCCACCACCGACATTGAACCGTCCAAAAACCGCGGAAGCATACGCAGTAGCAGTAGTATCATAGCCTGCTGCCAAACTGTAGTAGCCTGTACTAGTCGTAAGTTCTCCGATCGCCAAACTGGCGGCGCCAGAAGCTGTATTATTCGCACCAACTGTTGCACTAGCAGAGCCTGACGCAACATTATTTACTCCTAATGCTACGCTGTAACTACCTGAAGCAGTCGTGCTGTTTCCTAAGGCTACAGCGTACTGACCAGAAGCCGCATCAGAACTCATTGCGATTGTTGGCGTGCCGCCAGTTGTGGCCAACGTTAAAGCCGTTGTCCCACCTATCTGCATATTCATGGTACCTGCGCCTGTTGTCGTTAGCGTCAGACCAGCATTTGCCGATCCAGATGAGGCGACGACAGGTGCATTGCCTGATGTAGCAGGTGTTATCGTTATATAGTCAACACCGCTGGCAACGGTATTGAACTTAATGGCCTGCACGCCCTCAGTTGCAACCGATAGAGTTCCTGTCGTTGCTTGGAATAGGCCAGTGGTAGCATCCGTTTTAACTGAAAGACCGGGAGCAGATACTGTGCCGGCATTAAAGGTATTGGCTAACTCGGAGGCGCCACCAAAATCGACCCAGGCCGTTCCGTCATAACCTTCAAATGTATTTAATGATGTGTTGTACCGGATCATACCAGCGACGGGCGATGAGGGCTCGGTTCCGCTTTGCGGTAAAATGACACTGTCTGTGCGTGAAGACATATCCAAAGAGGCTTGTGAATTAATCGATGTCGCACCGATAGCTATTCTAAGCCCCGACATATCGCCAAAGATCAAGCCGCCGATATTGAGTTGATTGTTGGTAGCACTCGTCGTCGTATCAAGCGCACTTGAAGTCCCAATCAAGATGTTGTTGGAACCTATTGTGAGTGTTGTGCTAGCTACACTTGGTCCGATGATTACGTTGCTGCCGCCCGTCGTGACTACATAACCAGATTTATAGCCCAGTGTTACGTTACTGGCGCCGGTTGTCATGTTGTACAGAGCTGAATTGCCAACAGCCACATTGTAGTTGCCGGTGCTGTTGTTAAAGAGTGCGCTCGAACCAAAAGCACTGTTACTGCTACCGCTCGTATTGTGAAATAACGCAATGCCTCCAAACGCGCTATTTAAGCCGCCTGTATTATTAGTTAGCGCACTGGTGCCAAAAGCATTGTTACCACTGCCCGTGGTAACGGCCTGGAGTGCATTCCAACCAAAGGCGTTATTGGTAGAGCCCGTCGAGTCACTCTCGAGCGCCTGCCAACCCACAGCAACACTTTCTAAGGCACTCGCCGTGGCTGAGTTAAAGGCATTAACACCTACTGCAACACTCGACGTATCGGCGCCGGAGTCAGGAATAGCCAAGACAACATTTCCGCCGATGCGATATTGCGTCGATGTATTGATATCGCCTACCACATCAAGCGGATAACCGGGATTGCTCTTTAAGATACCGGTATCACCGTTCTTGAGCACGATGAAGGCATCAGCTAAGGCACCTGAGCTTGTGCCATTGCCGATTTCAAATAGAGGATCGGTTGAGACCCAACTGCCTGCCGTGCCACCACCTACATTGTAACGACCCATCGCCACGGAATCGTAAGCCGATGCAGTTGTGCTTAGTCCCAGTGCCGCACTAAAGTTGCCCGCGGCAAACGTATAAAATCCCATCGCCGTGCTATAGTTGCCCGAGGCGGCCGTACTTGCTCCCATCGCCGTGCTATATCCGCCTGAAGCGGTTGTGCTTGCTCCCAACGCCGTGCTATAGCTGCCCGAGGCGACCGTTAGGAACCCCATCGCCGTGCTAAAGCTGTTCGAAGCAACCGTTAAGTCTCCCATCGCCGTGCTGGCAGGGCCTGAGGCATTTGTAACTTCTCCGATAGCCGTACTATATAGGCCCGAAGCCGTCGTGCCGTTTCCTAAGGCAACACTGTACTGACCAGAGGCTGTATTGGTTCCCATGGCCATTGTTGGCGTGCCGCCGGTTGTGGCCAACGTTAAAGCTGTTGTCCCACCAATTTGTAAATTCATGGCACCAGTGCCTGTCGTCGTCAGTGTTAGACCGGCGTTTGCCGATCCCGATGAAGCGATGATTGGGGCATTCCCACTTATCGCTGGCGTTACCGTTATGTAGTCAACACCACTTGCTACGGTATTGAACTTAATCGCCTGCACGCCTTCAGTTGATATAGATAATGTTCCTGTCGTTGCCTGAAAGAGGCCGGTTGATAAATCTGTCGCAACAGCAAGCCCTGGGGCTGATACTGTGCCGGCGTTAAAGGTGTTGGCTAATTCAGAGGCGCCACCAAAATCGACCCAGGCCGTACCGTCATAACCTTCAAATGTATTCAAGGATGTGTTGTACCGGAGCATACCAGCAACAGGCGATGAGGGCTCGGTTCCACTTTGCGGTAGAATAATACTATCCGAGCGCGAGGACATATCGAGTGATGCTTGGCTGTTAATCGATGTCGCACCGATAGCTATTCTTAGCCCCGACATATCACCAAAGATCAAACCACCGATGTTTAATTGATTGCTCACAGCACTTGTTGTCGTATCAAGCGCCGAAGACGTCCCGATCAGGATGTTGTTGGAGCCTGTCGTTAATGTCGTGCTTGCAACTTGGGGTCCAATGATGACGTTTGAGGAACCGGTTGTGATCACCGATCCTGCATAAATACCCAGCGCCGTGTTTGAGGATGCCGTGCTTTGTATGTTTGAAAGAGAATAACTACCTATAGCTATATTGTAGTTGCCATAAGGTTTAGGTGAAGAGGTGAACCCCTCTAAAGCATTATAGCCAATAGCTACATTATTTTGGCCGCCTTTCACGTTGGACATAGCTCCGGCACCCAAAGCTGTACTAAAGGAGGATGTTGTCGACGTCGGTAAAGCGCTATAACCAACTATTGTGTTATAGCTACCTGTTCCCAAATTATTTGCTGCGTTATAACCCATCGCTGTATTGCTTGCACCCGTTGTAACCGAGTTAAGCGCATTGTTGCCTACAGCTGTGTTAGTTAGGCCATTTGCAGCTGCTGATGTAAGGGCACCTACACCGAGGGCAATACTGGTCGCATCCACGCCTGAATACGGTAGAGCCAGAACAATATTTCCGCCAATTCGATACTCTGTTGATGTATTGATATCGCCAACGACATCAAGCGGGTAAGAAGGATTACTTTTTAAGATACCGGTGTCGCCGTTCTTAAGCACAATAAAGGCATCGGCTAGAGAACTACCACTGCTGCCGTTGCCGATTTCAAATAATGGATCGGTTGCAATCCAACTTCCCGGCGTTCCGCCACCAACATTATAACGGCCCAACGCAAATGATGTGTTGGCAGCAGCGGTGGTAAACTGCCCCATAGCTGTACTCGCATAACCTGAGGCAGTATTGTAAGAACCTAATGTGACAGAGCTACTTCCTGAAGCCGTTGATGAATTACCCAATGCCGTACTAAAGGCACCGGAGGCGACATTATCTGAGCCTATCGCTATGGCATATTCGTTAGAGGCGGTGCTGGAGTTCCCTAAGACCGCACTAAATTGGGCCGTAGCGCCGCTGTATTGCCCAATGACTGTGGTATTCGTGGCTGAGGCGACCGAGGCTTGTCCAATTGCTACAGCGTAGGGGGCAGAGGCAACGTTAGAAGCGCCTATGGCTACAGTTATTGTACCACCGGTTGTAGCTAATGATAAACCCGTGTTTCCGCTAACATTTAAATTCAAAATCCCTGTGCCCGCCGTAGCTAAAGTCAATCCAGTATTTGTACTGCCTGCAACACCTATCACGGGCGCGTTACCTGATGTAGCCGGTGTGACCGTTATATAGTCAACACCGCTTGCAACGGTATTGAACTGAATGGCTTGAATGCCTTCTGCGGCTACACCTAGCGTGCCGGTTGTCGCTTGGAAGAGACCGGTTGATAAATCGGTTGCGACGGCAAGGCCTGGAGCTGAGACAGACCCCTTATTAAAGGTGTTGGCTAATTCAGAGGCGCCACCAAAATCGACCCAGGCGGTACCGTCATAACCTTCAAATGTATTTAATGATGTGTTGTACCGGATCATACCAGCGACGGGCGATGAGGGCTCGGTTCCGCTTTGCGGTAAAATGACACTGTCTGTGCGTGAAGACATATCCAAAGAGGCTTGTGAATTAATCGATGTCGCACCGATAGCTATTCTAAGCCCCGACATATCGCCAAAGATCAAGCCGCCGATATTGAGTTGATTGTTGGTGTTGTTCGCTGTTGTATCAATTGAACTTGATGTACCAATCAGGATGTTGTTGGAGCCTGTTGTGAGCGTTGTGCTGGCTACGCCTTGCCCTATAATTACGTTCGATGCGCCTGATGTAATTTTTTGACCAGCATCATAACCAAGTGATGTGTTACCCCCACCGGTCGTCACGGCTGTCAAAGCCTGATAACCAATACCTGTGTTTCCTATACCGGTTGTAACAACATTTAAAACGCTCGTACCTAAAGCGGTATTGGCAAGACCCGTTGTCGTTTCACCAAGAAGAGCGCCATTGCCCAGGGCTATACTTGTTGTGTCATTGCCGGCATTAGGTATTGCAAAAACGGTATTGCCGTTCATTTGCAAAACGCTCGATACGGCTGCGATATTAAGATTACCGTTTGTGATGTTGACTTTACCTGAACCTTTTGGTGTCAGAGCAATATTGATATTGGCGCTCGATGTGCCAGCCGCGCCCAGAGCTGGATCTGTTCCGCTTTTACCCGGGGTTACGGTTAGATAATCCGTGCCACTGCCGAGTGTTTCAAATTGAATGGCCTGCACACCTTCAGCGGCCACACTGAGGTTGCCCGTTGATACTTGGAATAGGCCTGTTGCTGTATCGGTTGCGACCGCAAGACCTGGAGCCGCAACGCTGCCGGCATTAAATGTACTGGCTAAAACTCCCCCAGAGCCACCAAGCGACGTCCAAGCAGGAGATGCCCCTTCGTAAGCTTCAACTGCATTTGTTGTTGTGTCGTACCGCAGCATACCAACGACAGGTGTGCCAGGTCGCTGCGTAGTATTATTGCCTGATGGCAATATGATGCTACTCGTCTGCGAGCTCATATCCAAAACCGATCCTGCCGTTACTGTTGTTGCTCCAATTGCTGTGTTACTAGCGAGTTCAATAATGCCTGCGGTACCAGATCCGGTTGCTGCCCCTGCTGTGAGCACAACATTTCCACCGTTACCGGTAGCACCCGCACCCGCTGACGCTGTAATGTTCACGCCACCACCAGGTCCAGCCGTTGCTCCGCCACCCTGTATTGTCACACCGCCGCCACCGCCAAATGAAGCTCCAGCGTTGCCGGCTGTAATTGTTATGGGACCACCACTACCAGTTGTCCCGCTAGAACCTGCCGTTATACTGACGGCAGCACCCGTAGCAGAAGTGGCTGAATTACCGGCTTGAAGTGTGAGACTGCCGCCAGCACCGGCTGTAACAGAATTGGTGCCTTCGATTGTTACAGAACCACCGGGGCCGGATGTTGGCGTACCGCCTTCCACTGTTACGGCACCTCCAGCACCGGCTGTCGTACCACCCGAGCCGCCTGAAATCGTGACTGTACCGCCAGCTGATGTTGTGCCGCCGGTACCAGCCGTCATTTGAATAACACCAGCCGTGCCTGAGGTAACTGAGTTGCCGGCATTAAGTGTAAGATTGCCGCCGTTACTTGTTCCACCTGAGCCGTTTCTTCCTTCTACTGTCACAGCGCCACCATTGCCCGCCGTCGCTGCGCCACCTTCCAAAGTCACAGCGCCGCCATTGCCACTGGTTGAGCCACCGCTGCCGCCTGAAATTGTGATTGTGCCGCCGGCTGATGTCGTGCCGCCGCCGCCAGCCGTCATAGTGATCACGCCGGCCGTGCCCGTGCCAGGCGTAGCGCCGGCAGCTAAACTAAGATTACCACCGCTGCTCGTCGTACCCGTGCCCACGGTACCTTGCACTGTCACAGCACCGCCATTGCCCGATGTCGCCGCGTTGCCGCCCTCCAAAAGCAGAAGACCACCATTGCCACTGGTCGTACCGCCGGGCCCACCTTGAATTGTAACAGTGCCGCCAGTTGATAACGTGCCGCCGAGACCTCCCGTCATATTGATGGCACCTGCTGTACCAGAGGTCGTTGCCGCGCCAGCAGAAAGTGTAAGAGTGCCGCCGGCCATCGCCGTGCCAACACCATTGGCGCCTTCTACTGTTACAGCCCCGCCGGCACCAGACGTCGCTGTGCCACCTTCTAGGGTTACAGCACCACCAGCGCCGCTGGTCGTACCGCCAGCACCACCTGAAATTGTGATTGTGCCACCAGTAGCTGTTGTGCCGCCGGTACCAGCCGTCATTTGAATGACACCAGCTGTGCCAGATGTAGTTGAGTTTCCGGCCTCAAGTGTAAGACTACCACCAGCCATCGCCGCGCCAACACCATTGGCGCCTTCCACTGTTACAGTACCGCCATTACCTGATGTTGGTACGCCACCTTCCACTGTCACAGATCCGCCATTACCGCTTGTCGTACCGCCAGCACCACCTGAAATTGTTACGGTACCGCCAAGTGCTGTTGTGCCGCCGGTGCCCGCTGTCATGATGATCGGGCCGGCCGTACCCGAAGTCGTTGAATTGCCGCCATTGAGATTAAGGGTGCCGCCTTTCATGGCCGTGCCGACACCATTGGCGCCTTCCACTGTCACAGATCCGCCATTACCTGATGTCGCTGTGCCACCCTCTACTGTTACGGCCCCGCCAACGCCACTGGTCGTGCCACCAGCACCACCTGCAATTGTTATTGTACCTCCCGTTCCTGTCGTACCACCGACGCCAGCCGTCAAATTGATGGCACCGGCTGTACCTGAGGTCGATGAATTTCCAGCTGTTAACGTAATAGTACCGCCTTGGTTTGTGGAGGAAACACCATTGGCTCCTGTAATGGTTACACCACCGCCATTACCAGCTGTGGTTACTGTTCCGCCGGCTAATGTTAGTAAACCACCATTTCCACCTGTCGCGCTAGCAGCGCCCCCCTTAATCGTTGTCGCTCCACCACCAAAACCGCCGCCACCGGTCCCTCCTTCAAATATAGCGGCGCCACCCGTGCCGTTTGTTGAACCCCCCGTACCAGCTGAAATTGTTACCGTGCCGCCACTTGATGTTGTGCCGCCGGTACCAGCCGTCATACTAATGACGCCAGCAGTTCCCGAAGTCGTTGAATTACCGGCATTGAGCGTGAGATTGCCACCGGCCATCGCCACACCGACACCATTGGCTCCTTCGATTGTTACAGCACCGCCGGCACCAGATACCGATGTGCCACCCTCTATTGTTACGGCGCCGCCAGCACCCGATACAGCCGGGCCACCTTCTAGTGTTACGAGAGCGCCATTACCACTTGTTGTACCACCACCACCACCTTCTACTGTTACGGCACCGCCCACTGCCGTCGTACCGCCAACACCGCCCTGAATACTAACGCTACCGGCCGCGCCAGATGTCGTTGAGTTACCACCCATGACCAGTACGGCGCCGCCATTCTGTGCTGTGCCGGCAGCATTGCCTCCCACCATTTGAGCACTACCACCAGCGCCGCTCGTGATTGCATTCCCAGCTTGTAATAATACCGCCCCACCGTTACCACTGGTCCCACCGCCATTGCCGCCTGTAAGACTAAGTGCGCCACCCGTTGCTGTTGCACCGCCGTTGCCAGCGTTCACTAATAGCCCCACAGAAGTTCCACCAACGCCTATAGTGGCATTTCCACTGTTGCCGCCCGTCAGTGTTATATAAGTATTAGCACTTGACGTATTGGTAACTTGAACCTGTGTATTGCCACCGGTCTCCAGATTTAAAGCCCCGGTGCCTCCGGTATTGATATTGAGGCCTGAGGATGATCCGGCCACACTTATAGTAGGTGCAGCACTA
>JABDFY010000009.1 GCA_013286365.1 Alphaproteobacteria bacterium | reverse complement strand
CGCGCACCATCGCCGGCACGGCGCTGTAATTCATTGAGAATTTCGCGGACGCGTTGAACTTCCATTTGATCGGGAACCTTCACACCCTCATCGTCGGGCGCAAGGCCTGTTGTACGTCCCAAGGGGTCATACTTCATCCCCATCGCGCCGGCTCCAGGAAGCATCATCATTTCGGCCTGCAAACTATCGGCCATTTCCTGCATGCCCTTCTGTAGGGCTTGCAAAGCTTCATTCTGATGTTGAGCCGCGCGGCGAGCCGTGTTTTGTCCTAGGGCTTCCTCGGCGGCCTGCATTGATTGCGCACCTTGCTGTAAGTTCTCTGCCGGCTTTACGGATTGCCCTTTTCCCATGAGCTCTTGCAACTGCTGAAGTAGAGCTGCTTGTTGTCCCAAAATTTTATGATTCTCCTGAACGTCATTATCGTTTTGAGCGTTTCGAAAGGTTTGATCTAATAGTTCCTGCTGTTTTTGTGTGATATCGCGTAATGTCTCCAACTTCTGCAAATCCATTTTTTGTTCCGCCGACAATTGCGGTGGTGCCGAGCTCATATTTTCAAGAAGTTGTTGTAATTTCGATAATTCTTGGCGAGCTTCATCGCGTGATCCGGTGGCGGAGAGTGTGCGGAGCTGCTCCAGCATACGGCCCAGATCTTGCGGCGTAATCATATTCATCTGTTTACCTAACACCTGTTGCAATTCACTGGATTGGGCTGGTTGTTGGGCCAATTGTGTTGCCAGTTGTTGCAGATATTGGGCAAGGGCTTGGTGTAGCCGATCAATAAGTCGCTCAATCTCCTCTTGGCTTGCGTTGCGATCTAACGCATCTGCCAAATCCTTCTGTGCTTGCCGCAAGTTATCCTGTGCGACACCTACAGTACCATCTTCAATCCTGACCGCTGACTGCCATAAAATATTACTGACTGGTTCTGCAATTTCTGGTGTGCGGTTGAGCACAAGACGCACGGCGCCTGAGCGCAAAGCCAACAACACAGCCGGATCACCCCGGTAGTCGCTTGGTTGTCGCGCGATGCTAGCCATGGTATTGGCAATTTCGTTGTGCAGATTGTCGTCGCTTGGATTTTGCAGAAGCTTTCGGCGTTCATCGATTAAAGCACGCGCAATGGGGTTCATAAAGGTACGTTCCGGCAATATAAAATCCGCACTAGCGCTCTCAGCTACATGTCCAACTGCATCGGTGGCGAACAGCTGTATTGCAACCGGTAGCCCTGCCCATGGGTGTGGCGTTAGATCCAGAAAACTTTCGCGCTTTATGTCTTTGCTGTTGGGCGTTGCGAGTACGATCGTAACTGGATTATTGTCCGCACCGGGCAACGATTGTTTCGGCGTTATTTTAACGCTGACGGTTGTAACGCCATAATCATCGCTTGCGGTATAGACTATTCGCGTGGTTTTGCGTTCAGTTGCCGAGGGCGGTTCTGTAAAAGCGATCTGTGGTGGCTGGTCTGGCACTACGCGCACGTGCCAACTGCCCAAATTTTGCCAACCACGGTGAATAGCAATCGTTTCGCCAGATGTTATCACACTACTGATTTCAAAATCGTCTTTATCGCTAGCCTTAAATAACATTTTCTCATTATTCACAGTAAGTTCTGGCGTATCGCCGTCGTGTCCGGCCAAGTGTGCCGTGATGAAGCTGCCTGCCGGCACATCGACAACGTCGCCATCGTGGCGAGCACCAGCCGGAGTTGCTATCATGATGGGTGGTAGCCCTGTATATTCGGGTGGCGTTATCCATGCATCCAAAGTTGGGCTGAAAACTGACAATTGTTTACCAAGAGCAGGATTAATCGCCGCAATTAAACGCCCGCCCCAAACGCCCCAACTGCAAAAACCTCCAAGACACAACAACAGTATGAGTGCATAGCGAATGGCGTATGGATCTCGATCTGTAAAGCTAAGCGCCCAACCAGGCCATCTACGTTTCTGCAACTGCTCTTTTGCACGTTCGGTATGGGTGCGCCATAATTGCAATTGTTCATCGTCACTGCCTATGGGACGATCCTCAAGCACATCAAGCGGGCGATGTCTTAAACCACTGGCCGTTTCCAGGCGCCGTTTGGCTTCACCTGGCGTCGCCGCACGGTAGACTACGCGCGCTTTACCCAGGGCATCGAAAAAGAACACAACGAATACAATCAGTGCGGCGAGGTGCGCCCATGGGTAAAGTGATGTGAATGCACCAAGCCAGGCCAGGGCCACAAAAAATCCGGCTAACATCAACGGGAGGGCAAAAGCCTGAACGGTCTTTTCAAGTCGGACAATTAGTTTTGCGAGGATGAGCTGAGGGCCGCCGAAAAGTTCGGCTTGATGGGAGACACGGGCGCGAGCCTTGCGCGACATCGGTTCACTTTCCTGTTCGACGGACATGGGCAAAGTCTATCCCCATAGGCCGCTATTAGGTCATCATTATGCCGATAAAGCATAAAAAAAATATTAGTATTTACAAATAGATATATGCTGCGAGTGCGAAGCCCAAACCCACTGCGTGGCCAGCGCCACTTGGCGGCGTTTTAGGCAGAAAAACTGGATTTTAAGGCCGGGTAGGCGCCCAAGGGCGCCTATGGGTTATGATCGACGAAAGACCCATAATCCGATAAATGGCCGCACGACCGATAAAAAATTACCGCCTATTTTGGGCAAGCGTATTCTTTCGAAACAAAATTTGCTTTAAATGCTACCTCTTATTGCCTTCACCCCCAACCCCTTAGCCTTATGCTTCTTTCAGCCCCCCTCAGCCAAGTCATCCGCAATCAAGCCAACAAGCCCGGTATGCGCAGTTTTTATATTTATGACACCACTGTCATGCGAACAAAAATCAGGCGCTTGAAGGCCCTTATGCCAAAAAATGTTGAGATCTTTTATGCAATGAAGGCTAATCCACATATAGCTTTTCTTAATGCCGCGCGTGAGGAGAATGTTCAGGGAATTGAAATCGCTAGTCTTGGTGAGGCCAATAAAGCCCTAGAGGCCGGGTTTACGCCTGAGCGCCTTATTTATACCGGCCCGGGCAAATCTCCAGAAGAACTGCACTGGAGTTTAACCAAGGGTGTGCGAACAATCCATATAGAGTCACTGACAGAAGCTTATCGCCTCAATACATTTTGTCAGGAACAAAAAGCACATCAAGACATACTTATTCGGGTAAACCCAAATTTTCATATCCATGGTGCACAGGCAAATTTCTCCGGCGATTCTAACAAATTAGGCATCGATGAAACCAAGCTTTATGAATTTCTGCCTCGCATCTTGGCCCTCGATCATCTCAATTTTCGCGGCTTACACGTTTATGCAGCGTCTGGCGTTCTAAAAGTGGATGATTTGCTAAAAAATTGTGAGCTTGTCTTTGCCATGGCACGCACTATTGAACAAAAGTCCAATAAATTGCGGTGTGATATTATAGACTTCGGTGGCGGATTCGGTATCGATTATCTTGAGAGCGGTAATGACTTCTCTCCCGACGCCTACGCGACAGGGCTACAAGAACTAATTCGTAAATTTAATTTCGGTGACCGGCAATTTGTACTTGAATTAGGACGCTACCTAACTGCGGACTCAGGTTGGTACTGTACCGAGATACTTGATATCAAAGACAGCCTTGGCAAAAAACAAGTCATTTGCGCCGGTGGCTCTAACCATTTCCGTCGACCTGTGGCCCTCAACATCAATCATCCTATAGCGATAGTCGCCATGAACCGGCCAAAAGTATTTGATGGCCAAGAGAGGGTGTTTAATGAAAAAGTATTTTTCGGCGGTCCACTATGTAATACCGCTGACAAATTGGCTCCCAAAGATGTTTATGTGGAAAGTGCCGAGATCGGCGATGTAGCCATCTTGGGTTTAGCCGGAGCTTATGGCCTTACCATGTCGCATATCGAATTTTTAAGCCACGCCCGACCGCCAGAAATTATCATCTCTTAAAGACTAGGGGTTTAATACCGCATTATTGCTGATCAGGGCTGCTGTCGTCTTCTGGCTTGGGGTCAGTCGAAGGATCGGGATACTTGCGCGGAAAATCATCATGGATGACACCTACTGGCGGGTCAACATGGCTTGGTTTTTTCCCACAAGCTGCCAAGATTGGAATGAAGACGACCAGAACAAGCAAAAAAACGATTTTTTGCCCAGCTTTTTTGCGGATTTGTGCAACTGTCCAATGATCTGACATATAAACCCAACGTAAAACACTAGGCGCTCATATAAAATGTTTTCCCGCTCCTTCGCAATCATTCTCTTGTCCACGGCCGTGATCCTGGTTTGGCTTACCTTTCCGGTCTTTGTGGCCGCCAGCGAGTTTCGGGAACGTTTTGCTACCGTCGACCCGCCAGGGCCTTTGCCGCCGATCCATTTCCAAGACGCTGAAGGCCGCGACCTCAAGCTCGAAGATTTTCGAGGGCACTATGTTCTGCTCAACCTGTGGGCGACCTGGTGTGGCCCGTGTATCAAGGAGCTGCCATCTCTCGACGAGCTCTCTAAAGCATTCAGCTTCAATAACGGTGCGCATGACATTAAGGGGCCGCACCCCGATTTGACCGTGGTTGCCCTGGCGGAGGATCGCGATGGGCTGATAGCAATTCAATCCTTCTACCAGCGACATAATATTTCTCACTTACCTGTCTACCTGGATGATACAGGACGGATGCCGTTTCTGTTACATACCCGTGCTCTACCAACGACAATTCTAATAAATCCTCAAGGCAAGGAAATCGGACGAATTATGGGCGATGCCGATTGGTCAACCCCAAGTGTCGTCGCTTTTCTTCTGTCTAAGATGTCCGACTAGCTTGAAGGTTGCGTTGATGCATTAGGTGTACCTGACGTTGTGCTGCTTGCTGACGGTATCGACGATGCCGAAAATACGGCAGCGACATTTGCATCACTAGCCGACAAATAGGGTCCAAGATTGAGATCATTTCCACCAGCAGCGGTAGCCGTATAGACGCCCGTCACTTGTGCGATGAGATCGATGTTCGTTGGTGTTATGGCAGCACCAGTTGGATCTGTAGCCGACACAGCTAGTGTATATGCACCATCTGGTAACTGATTGCCGCTCGCGTCTTGCCCATTCCAAGACACGTTGTTAACGCCAGAAGCCGTTGGGCCACTAAGCGTTGCCACGGTGGCACCTGACGAATTCGATACCGTCATTGTCACATTCTGTGCCGCACTCGGCAAAGTGTAAGACAAATTGGCGACACCATTTTGTATCAAAACCTGATTGTTAGCCGGCACTTCGACATATTGGCCGACATAATTTAACAATGACTTGACACCGGATGCATCAGAACTGACCAATTGTTGTAAATAATTGTTGGTGTTGAGCTGTTGCTCGACCCCAGAGAACTCGACCAGCTCTTGAGTAAACTGATTGGTGTCAGTGGCCGAAAGCGGGTCCTGATTTTGCAGCTGCGCGGTTAGAATCTGCAAGAATGTTGAGTAGTCAGAAGACACCGCCGCAGCGCTCGTAGCCGATGCGGTAGACGATGAGCCTGAGTTCGAATAGGCGGAGGCCGCAATTTGTTGTTGCGTAGCGCTTAACGCCGCCTGGTTTTGCGCAATATAGGATGTGAGAAGACTGGTAGAATTGCTAGCGGCGGCAGCTGATGCGGTCATGGTGTTTCTCCTTAAATTCTTATATTGACGCGTCCCGGCGTCAGATAATAGGTCTCGGTTGCAAAGGACGCAGGTAAGTCTGGGTTGTTTACGTCGGGTGTATTGGTAGTCAGATTGCTGTTCGAACGATTGGTAGTTTCCTGATTAAATGAGCTGCTCGCCTGCTGGCCATCGCCACGCAGACTAAATTGCAAACTGCCAGAATCAGCGCTGAAACCCGCATCCTGCAGGCCGCGCTCTAGGCTTCTCACATCCTTGAGAAGTAAATCCAACGTAGCTGGATTGTCAGCCACAACAGTTCCTTGAACTTTTCCATCTGTCGAGAAATTTAATTTAATATCAATACGCCCCATCTCTGCCGGTCGCAGTTGAATGGTCATCTGGTCGACACCGTCTTTTGCGCTACGGTTCAATTGTAAGGCAACTTGGTCAACGGCACTGGGCAAACCAACGGTGCCGCCCGCAGTAGCGCGCGCGGCAGAGAGTTGGCTAGCAAAACTATAAGAACCTACAGGCGTTGTATTTTCTGCCGCAACCGTTTCCGATAGCGCGCCGACATTGAGTCCAGCGGCACTGCCGGCGGTATTATTGTTGCCGGCGTTATTTGAATTCAAATCAAGTTGAGCGCCGCTATTACTACCATTGGTTAAAGCTACAGCGACGTTTGTCGGATTAACAAAATTGATCGCGTTGACAGTCGGTGTAGAAAAATGCGCGCTATCGAAGAAAGATAAAAACGATGTATCAACTGTACTGCTTTCTGATGCTTGTGGATCTATTGGGGTTGTAGCGCCCTGACTTTTAGCGCTCGCTATTAAATCGGAAAGGTTTGACTTTGTCTGTGCGGCCTGTTCTAGAAAATTGAGGGCAGCAGAGGTTGCTTCAAAACTTGCTGTTGTTCCATTTTCAACTGCCGGTGAGGCTGCTGCCGACATTGAAGACGGCGTCGTAACCGCTATGTCTTTGGCCCCCCCTTTGATCTTGACTTCATTGGTTAAGCCTGCCGCGGAATTTACCGCAGCTAAAACTGCGCCACTCGCTGCCGCACTACTTGTACCGTCATTTGCAGTGGCGGAAGTCCCATCTGGCAAACCAAAAGCACCAGACTTTTTATCGATGACATGTTGCATCAAACCCAAGGCCGCTTGTGCGGCCTGTAAGAGCGCATCATTTGATGTAGATTGATCGGCACTGTCCTGCATTGCTTTGCTGGTTTGGCTATTATCTGTTTGCCCATCATCGGCATCGCTTGTGGTGGTTGCCGTTTTAGTTGTGGTTTTTGTCTGTTTGCCGTCTGTTTGCGTCTCGGCACTTTGACTGCCGCTTGTTGCCTGGGACGCAGCCGTAGCTTGATTGGCGCTCGCATCCGAAGGTGAGGTCTGGTCACCATTGGGGGTGGCTTTGTTGTTATTAGACGTTTGAGATGAAGTGCCTGATGCGCTTGTGTCGTCTGTCGACTGATTGCTACTAGATGATTGCCCCTGATCCACGGGTGGCGGCGGTATAGATTGCGATGTGGCGCCTAACTGTCCGGAGCCGATCTGACTTAGGTTTCCATCAGTGTTGGTCTGGTTCTGCGCGTTATTGTTATTACTATTATTTTCAGAGCTATTTTCTAATGCGGTTTGGGCTGTTTGCGCTTGCGAGAGCATATCAGAAAATATATTTAGCGGTGTGCTACCCGGACCAAATGATGCGCCTACGGAAAAAAGTAGGTTTTGCGCGTACTTTAATCCGCTGGACTGTATATCGGGTGGATTAACTTGAGCCATAATGCCTCACTAAACCTTTCGACTGACGGATACCGGTGCACAAGTGGGGCTATAATTTCCAAGCGCAAGACGAGATGTACGTGGATTGGTATAGCCCTGTTTAGGCATGACCTCTTCTTTGATAATGGCGACAATGTTGTGGATTAGTCGTTGCGATGCCATGACGGCGCCTCTTAATACAAGAGCGTTATGCATGGTTGCAGCAGCCAGTCTTTCGCCGGCCACCTTAAGCGCCTTGCGTACATCTTCGGGGAGCTGCTTTAACAAGTCTGGCTGAGCAATAATCGCCTTTATGTTGGTTTGGTAGTCGAGCGTCAATTTTTGTTTACGTCGGTTGAGCTCTTGGTAGGACTCGAGTTTCCGTAGGCTGACCATTTCATCTTCAACCTTCATCAGACTCTCCAATTCACCCATCATGGCAATCGTCCCTGCGATAACCGGTGGTATGAGGGAAGGCGAAGGTCTCATTTGCTTCATGACTTAGCCCCCTTAATCGCCGTGCCGTGACCTTTGGCATTCGCCTGCGCGCGTATTAATTCATTCTTGACTGACGCCGCTAAACCAAGACCATCACTCTTGGACATGGCCTTACCGTATTCTTGTATGAGAAACGTGCGCATGGTTTCTTCACCGTGACCACCACCAAATTCCTGATCCACATCGATACCTTCGAACATTGGTTGCAACATCTGGGTCATAAACATGCTTTCAAAATCCTGGGCTGTCTTATCGAGGGCCGCGGTATTTATACTCTGTGCCGCCATCTGAGCCGCCGTAGATACTTGCGGTACACCGGCCTTAAGTATGGCTGTTTCGCTAATATTTTGTAGGGTGCTGTCCATCACATAATCTCCAAATCAGCCTGCAAGGCGCCGGCTGTCTTAATCGATTGCAAAATGGAGATCATATCGCGCGGTCCAATACCGAGTGCGTTCAGGCTCTGCACCAATTCCTGCAAACTCACGCCAGACTGCAGTGTAGCTAGTTTTTTATCTTTACCTTCGTCGATACTGATGTCCGTACGCGGCACAACGACTGTCTTACCGCCCTGCGACAAAGGCCCTGGCTGTGAAACCTGGGGTGTCTCACTAATTTTTATAGTGAGATTGCCCTGTGCAATAGCAACTGTGTTGATGCGTACATTCTCACCCATCACGATAATGCCCGATTGTTCATCGATCACCACACGCGCAACTTGGTCGGGCACAACAGTCAATTGCTCAACTTCGGTCATAAGACCAACGATATCGTTGCGCCGATCATCCGGCACGAGCATGCGCACCGTAGCGAGATCCACGGCTTCGGCTGCTTGCATTTTTAGATCTTTGTTAATGGCCTCGGCCACACGTCGTGCCGTGGTGAAATCAGGATTTCGCAAAGAGAGCCGTAAAGAAGCCAGATCGGCTAGGCGAAAATTGATTTCGCGTTCGACAATCGCACCATCTGCAATGCGCCCCGACGTTGGAACACCTTTAGTAACAGACGAGCCACTCTGTCCCTGGGCACTAAAGCCTGTCGAGATAGATCCTTGGCCTACCGCATAGACCTCCCCATCGGCACCAAGCAGCGGTGTGACAAGCAGCGTACCACCCAAAAGACTTTTAGCGTCGCCCATCGTCGACACAGTGACATCGACGCGAGAGCCCTGTGCGGCGAAGGCCGGCAGTGTCGCTGTGACCATCACGGCGGCGATGTTCTTGGTCTTCATTGAACTGAAGTCACCGGCCTCTTGCACACCAAGACGTTCCAGCATGCCGATCAGGCTTCTTTCAGTGAAAGGTGAATTCGTTAAAGTGTCGCCGGTACCGTTCAAACCAACGACAAGGCCGTACCCAACCAACATATTGTCGCGTACGCCTTCGAAATTCACGACGTCTTTCAGTCGTGACGTAGCGTGCCCCTGATAAGGATAGAAGATTAGGAGAATCATGCCCAAGGCCGCGAGGCAGGAATACAGACGGGCGCGGCACCACTTCACCGTCTGCAGGCGGGGGGGAGAGATACTCAATGGTAAAAAGGCAGGCATGACAACTCCTAATCCTCTGCTACCCCTTTATGCGAAGCCCGTGCCAAAACGGCTGTGCTCTTGCTCAAATGGGGAATTAGTGTTGTTAATGATCTCCAAAACCGGGGTTTTTCTAGTTCTAACCATTGTATTTGCTAGATTTTTTCATGTGCGCTTCGATCAGGTTTGCAGCTAGAATGGGCAAGCTGTACCCTGTCTAGAGAAGGGTTGAAGGCAGAAATTGCCGAGTAAAAGAAAGGCTTTAAGTAATCACTTGTCAGTGAAGAGCGGGTAATCTGTTTTCTTATCTTTCTGACAATTTTGGATTGAAACCGACAGTTGAGGACAACGCGTGATTAGTAAAATCGAAGGAACTGGACCAGTTCGCGCGCCACAGCAGGTGCGGCGACCAACCAAAACCAGCAGCACCTCCGGGACCAGCTTTGCTAAGCATCTTGATGAGACATCTGAGCTGGGTTCTACGTCTGCGACGGCCGCGACGTCTTCTGTCTCTGGCGTCATTGGTGTTCAAGAAGTAGACGATGCCTTGGCACAAGCCTCAAAGGGCCTAATACGGGGCGAAGATATTCTTGACCGGCTTGAAGAGCTTCGACTTGAGCTACTTGCCGGTACATTAAGCCGTGAAAAGCTTCTCCAATTGTCACGCATCGTCAATGCACGGCGAGGACAGATTACCGACCCTCGCTTAAGCGGAATTCTTGACGAAATCGATCTGCGCGCCCAAGTCGAAATCGCCAAGTACGATACGCGCGATGATTGAGACTAAGGCACAGGCCTTAGTACTTGTGGATGGGGGCGCATTGTAAGGGCCACATTTTCCCCACAAATAAGCCAATAACTAACCCCTAGCCCCTGGCCCCTAACCCCTGATATCTTCGGCCTCCAACAAATCAAAAGGGAGTCTCTATGGCCACGGTGACCGTACCGGCAAATTACAAGCCATCCGAAAAAGAACCGTATATGAATCCGGTCATGCTTGAATATTTCCGGCAAAAATTGCTGCATTGGAAAACAGATATACTTAAAGAGGCAGATGTCACTTTGCATGAACTGCAGGATGAGGGCGGTATGCAAGAGCCAGACATTGCCGATCGCGCTTCTGCCGAAACCGAAGTTGCGCTGGAACTCCGCGCGCGCGACCGGCAGCGCAAGCTGATCAGCAAGATTGACGAGGCTTTAGAACGCATTGAACAAGGTGAGTATGGTTATTGTGAGGAAACAGGCGACCCGATTGGCATCAAAAGGCTTGAGGCACGTCCCGTTGCCACGCTGACGGTCGATGCCCAAGAGCGTCACGAGCGTCTTGAGCGGACACAGCGTGATGAGCGCGAGTGATCCATGCCCCCTAAAGTAGGGTTGATAAATTTCGACATGCCCGAAAATGACAACGGGTGTTATCGGTAGATCTTGTAGAGGATACCCCCATGCTAAAAATAACCTTTTTTCTATTTTCGAGCCTGCTGCTATTTTCTTCTTTGGCTTTTGCTCAAGAAGCTTCTGCCCCTGCCATGATGGGTGTTAAGGAAGTCATTGTGCAGTACGCACATATTGGCAATCCTAAGACTGCCGATGACTGTGGGCTCTCGCGGGAAGAACTGGCCGGAATACTAAATAAAACCCTTGCGGACTATGGCGTGCCGGCGATCGGCGTAACCGATGCTAAGCCGCCTACCCTAGGCGTTGCCCGCATTGATCTTTTGCCAGATATTTTCACGCTTAGCTCCCAAGGACTTGATTGTGTATCTTGGATCGCACTCACCGCCCAAAGTCAAAACACCGTGCGCATTTTACCGGTAGATGCTCTTCGCAATGTAACCGTCACCTATTGGCATGACGGCATTATGGTCGCTACCAACCCAACAGCCCATGAACACGCCGTCGGTGAGGCAGTCGAGAAACTAGCAAAACAGTTTGCCCGCCAATATGTCCTCGATCAGCCGCCGACGATACATGGTTACGACAACTCGAACGTCAAAAATTAAAAACCAAAGATCATAGGACCAGGGTTCAAAATAACCCCGCTTCTCCTAGAACGGCATCAAGATATCAAAGATCTGCTCGCCGTAACGCGGTTGCTGGATGTCCTCGATCTGACCATGACCGCCATAACGTATGCGGGCTTCGGCAATCTGGTCGTAGGTGATGGTATTATCTGAAGCTATATCTTCAGGGCGGATCACGCCACTGATTTCTAGATCACGTAGGTCGAAATTCACCGATACTTGTTGCCGTCCGTGCAGCACAAGATTCCCATTTGGCAACACCTGACTTATTGTCACAGCTACGCGCAAGTTGATTTGTTCGGAACGATTAACAGAGCCGTTACCTACCTGTGTAGAGTTGGTCGAGATATTGGCCAAGCTGGTGGGATCGACAGCCTTTGGAAACCAATTTTGTAAGAGCGATTCGAAGCCAAAGAAATTTGTCAAACTGTCGTCTTCTGTGTTCGTCCGAGCCCGTTGCGTTTCATTTTGCAACTGCGCTTGATCATTGATGGTAACGACAACGGTCAGAATATCACCAACGCGACTGGCGCGTTGATCGCGAAAGAACGCGCGCGCGCCTGTATGCCACAACGAGTTGGGTTGCTGCTCACCCAGCCCCGGCGGTGGCATGGGCATACTGACGGGAATATAGCCTGGCGCTTTGGTTGGATTTTGAATGTTGTCTAATTTAGGATCTGCACCGATATCCGTCATGCGATCGAAGGCGTTGCAGGCCGCCAAAGCAACTAGCGCTGTCGTAAGAAGTAGCGCATGTCGGAATATATATCTACGCGCCGGCTTCATTTATCTCTCCACACATCAGTTTCCGTGACGCGCAAATAAAAGCTGACAATGAACAGCTCATTCGACCACCTTGTCGACAGAGGCTAGCTGCTGTGTTGTATGAATGACGACAACGCCAGGTGCCTCTGCTTTACCCTCAACCATTCGGTTACTTTGTGTATTCAAGACCCTCACGGTATCGCCCTCTACACCATCTTGCAGCGCCTTGCCCTGTGACGTGATCAGCATAAACGGCGTTTCAATCTTGAGCGTTACCAGTGTGCCGCGCGTAACAAAACGTGGTGGCATGATGTCGCGCGAATGAATTGGCTGATCATCCAATGAATCGCGGCGTAATTCGCGGCCGATCAATTCACTCGGATCCATGATCGTGTCGGCCGTGACTCTCTCTTCGGGAACGGTCAGCCAATCGATATCATGAGCACCTATCACCGTACCGCCTTCAAGACGCTTTGAGAGAACGGGGACATTACGTTTAACCATCACCTTACCCAGCACGGGCAAACTGTAAGAGCCCCCCGTAGATTGGGTAACAAGATCTGCATGGAACCGTTTAACCACCGAGTCATATTGAAAATTATTGAGAGTGAATTCCCCCGACTGATCGGCGGGCAAATCAACCTCTAACGCCCGATTATCAAATGACACCTCAATGTCACCTTTACTTATTTGCTCCTTAAGCTTTTCGATGACCGCCGCACGGATGGCATCGGAAGTAATGATTGTACTGGCTTCAACGATGGTTGCGTGATCAGAAGAACTCTGCGGCTGCCAATCCAGGCGATACATCTGGACAAGCCGATTGAGAACTGTGATGTCGTAAACCACGCGTTTACCAGGCAGCGGTGCCTGGGCAATTTCGCGATCGATAAGATCGGGTACGCCTACAAATACATCGCTCAACCTGACCGTCGGTCGCGTAAGCTCTACTTCGCCGCGTAAAGTAACGATGCTGTTTGCGTGCGCACCACATATCACAGCCATATTCGCTACCAGCACAAAGGTAAGAATAGTCAAGATGCGTGTGGCACTTTTCATATTACGACTTTAGCTGACTGGCCGTCTGTAACATTTCATCGGAAGCTTTGATGACACGCGAGTTCATTTCATAAGCACGCTGTGCCGTTATTAAGTTGGTGATTTCTGAAACAATATCCACGTTCGATGTTTCGAGCGATCCCTGCACGATGCTGCCAAAACCAACCGCTTGTGGATTGCCAACAACAGGTGCGCCGGAAGCTTGTGTTTCCGTCAGTAAGTTATCGCCAGTGGCTTCTAGACCTGTTGGATTAATGAAATTAGCCAACTGCAATTGTCCCAGCGTCTGCTGATTTGTTTGTCCGCTAATGGTCGCCAGTACTTGGCCGCTGGCGTTTACAGTAATTCCTGTTGTCGACTGAGGTACGGTGATGTTGGGAATAACCTGGAAACCATCGGCGGTAACTATTTGACCGGTATCATTGAGCTGCAATGAACCATCGCGGCTGTAAGCAATCGTGCCGTTGGGCAGCTGCACCTGAAAATAACCATTGCCGTTGACTGCAAGATCAAGCGGGTTGTTGGTAACAGTGAGGTTGCCCTGTGTATTGATGCGATAGGTAGCCGCCGGCTTAACACCCAGACCAACCTGCAATCCCGAAGGAACAATCGTACCGGTATCGGATGAAGCCGAACCCACGCGGCGCATATCCTGATAAAGTAGATCCTGAAAATCTGCTCGCGAACTTTTAAAACCTGTCGTGGATAAGTTAGCGATATTGTTCGATATCACTTCAACGTTGAGCTGTTGGGCTTCCATGCCCGTAGCGCCGATGCTTAAACTTCTCATGATCTCTGCCCTTTCTTATTGGTAAGTAAATTATTCAAGCGGCGGACACTCTCGAGAGTTTTGTGAGGCCATCGCTCATACGCGTGTTTTCTGCATTAATCAGATTCTGTGTTTGTTCGTAGCTGCGTAGGATCTCGATCATGTGCGTGATCTCGGTTACCGGCTGAACATTTGATTGCTCGAGGGTGGCTTCCATGATCTGTGGATTGGTAGCCGGCAGCGCGGGTTGGCTGGTTGAATAAAGCCCACTGCCTTCCGGCTGCAAGTCTTGTTCATTATCGAACGTAACGAGTTTGAGTTTTCCAACCTGGCTTGTATCGGGGCTATTATCGACCTGAGCCGAGACAACGCCATCTGGTGAAATCGTAATGTTCGTTGTGGTATCGGGAAGCGTAATGGGCTGATCGCCATCACCAAGAACCAGCTGGCCTGCCGCCGTAACAATTTCACCTTGGTCATTCAGCTGAAAAGAGCCGCCGCGGGTATAACGTGTCCCGGCTGGCGTTTGCACCGGGAAATATCCTGCACCTCGGATGGCAACGTCGAGTGGATTGCCTGTAGCGATTGTAGGTCCTGATGAAACATCATGATATGTTGCTTTATCGATGACAAAATCAATACTTTCGCCAGGCGCGGGTTGGTTGATGAGAGTGTTAAACTGGATACCTTCGCGCTTAAATCCCGCTGTGCTGGAATTGGCAATATTATTTGCGACGACGTCCATTGCGCGCTCAAGCGCTTCTTGATTGGACAACAAGACTAGATTTGACGTTTGCATCTTATTTCCCTCTTGCCGCAGGTGCGACATTCCTCGCCCTCCTGTCCTGCAGACTTCATGCCAAAATAAATTATTTATAATTTTCAACTAGTTATAACGAATAACGGGGGGCTTTTTGTTTCTAAGGGGCCAAAGTGGGCCAAAAGCATGCGGCAGGAATTTCCGCCGACAAGAAAGACTGGTCATAAAGGGTTGAGCGTCCAGCTTTTTTTGTTCCTGTCTTGCCGTCAAAAATGGTGACTTCTGTCTTGTGAAAGAATAGGTATTGGTTCTTGCCCCTGCTCTAATCACTTTTTAACCATCCATCCGTTAATAACTTAACGGGACCAGTTGGCTTCATCTTTGCATGGATGTACCAAAGGTCCACCCCAGGGAGGTCCAACCGTGGCCGACAAAGAAGCAGCAAAAAAAGACGAAAAGAAGCCTGCCGATCAAGCCGAAGGTGCCGCCGAAGGTGCATCTGAAGAAGAAGGCGGCAAAAAAGGCCTCAGCAAAAAAATGATCATGATCATAGGTGCTGTGGCGTCTTTGGTTCTGATTGGTGGCGTTGTGACAACGCTTTTTTTGACCGGCGTCCTTGGCAAGAAAGCTGATAGTTCTGCAACCGAGCAGGCCTCCGGTGGCACCGATTCTGGCGCTAATAGCGCCGATCAAAAAGGTAAGCCGGTATTTTATTCGCTTGGCGATTTGCTGGTTAACCTCAGCGGCGAGGGCAAGCACCCAAACTTTCTCAAGATTAAAATTAATCTGGAGTTAGCCGATGAAAAAGATCTGCCTCTCATGGATGCAATTAAGCCGCGGATCATAGATAATTTTCAGGTATATTTACGCGAATTACGGATTGAAGACTTGCGCGGTTCAGCCGGTATGTACCGCCTGCGTGAAGAGCTGCTCCTACGGGTAACCGAGGCCGCACAGCCAGTTCGTATACGTGATGTGCTGTTTCAAGAAATGCTGGTACAGTGATATAAGAATGTTAAGTGTCGGGAATAATTTTCTACAGGCCGTATTTCTAATACCCGACTTGGACTGTCCGATAGCTGGAGTATAGCAATGGACGACACGACCTCAGAAGAAAAGCTTGCAGAAGAAAGCAACGCAGCCGGGCTGGCTGCCGGCACGGACAAGCCTGCCGAAGAAGGTGTCGAGGGTGGCGCTGCCCGAATTCTAAGTCAGAACGAAATTGATAGTTTGCTCGGCTTTGATGGCGTCGGCGGTCCCGGACAAACAAACTCCGGCATAATGGCACTGATCAATAGCGCGCTGGTTAATTATGAACGTCTTCCCATGCTTGAGGTCGTTTTTGACCGGCTGGTACGCATGATGTCCACGTCATTGCGCAATTTCACATCTGACAACGTTGAAGTCAGTCTCGATCAAATTAGCTCTGTGCGTTTTGGCGATTACCTCAATTCCATCCCATTGCCAGCCATGTTGGTCGTGTTCAAGGCTGAAGAATGGGATAATTCGGCACTTATCACAATCGACAGCGCAATGATTTACTCAATCGTCGACGTACTACTCGGCGGCCGGCGCGGAACCGCTGCCATGCGCATTGAGGGTCGCCCCTATACGACCATTGAACGCAGCCTTGTTGAACGACTTATCCGCGTGGTCTTAGCTGACATGAGTGGGGCTTTTGACCCGCTGTCGCCTGTTACTTTTCGCTTTGACCGTCTTGAAACCAATCCACGCTTCGCCACGATTGCACGTCCTGCAAATGCAGCCGTACTTGCTAAACTGCGCATTGATATGGAAGACCGCGGCGGACGCATTGAGATACTCATTCCTTACGCCACACTCGAACCCATACGTGAATTACTACTGCAAATGTTTATGGGCGAAAAATTTGGCCGCGATTCTATCTGGGAAACCCATTTGGGCAACGAATTGCTGATGACTGATATGAACATGCACGCCGTGCTCGATGAAGTCACGTTGCCACTTGGCGAAATTATGAATTGGAAGATTGGTTCGCAACTGATGTTGAACGTCAAAGCCGACGATCTGGTATCACTACGCGCCGGCGAAGTAACCTTATTTCAAGGTCGCATGGGTTCGCTCCATAACCACATCGCAGTAAAAGTCGAGGAAACGACTTTACACAACCCTAAAATGGATATCTGATCCATGAATGCCTGGGTTTCCATAAGTCTTGATGTCATCATGATCGGCTTGCTCTTAGCTGGGTTGATGCAAGCCATTAGGCTAAGCCGCCATTTAAGCACGCTGCGCGCTAGTCGCCTTGAAATGGAACGGTTTGTTCAAGAGTTTAATTCGACTGTGCTGCGCGCCGAGGCTGGCATCAAGGGCTTAAAACAAGCTGCACGTGATAGCGGGGATGATCTCGAAAAGTTGGTTGAAAAAGCAACGATGCTTCGTGATGAGTTGCAATTTATTGTTGAAAGCGCCGATCAGATCGCTAGTCGCCTAAGTCAAACAGCGACGAGTGCTGTCCGCCCTACCGTAGTTCAGAAGGCAGAAGGCGGAACCTCTGGAATGGCTGAAATGAAGACTGAAGCAAGCACAAAGCCGGGATTACATGCAGTACCGAAGGGCCCGGAACCGAAATCCGGCGCACCGTCATCAAAAGCCGAAAAAGAACTGCTTCAAGCACTACAAAAGTTGAGTTGAGGACGATTGATGCGCTATCTCGCTAACCCGCGCTTACTTCTGCCCCTGATCATTTTCTTTGGCGTCTTAATCACAGGTTTGCGCGTGAACGATGTCTGGCATGCGGTAACCTTACAATTGCCATTTCATGCCACGGAACTAGCGGAAGCCAAGGCACCAGATATAACTCCGCCGTCGCTGTCGAACGTCAATACCGGCGATAAGCCCACAGACGCAAGCGCCGCCGCCACCCAAGCCACAGCGCCAGCAACGGCCGCAGGTGCACAGACGCCACTGCCCGAAACATTACCCTCTAAAGAGGGTGAAAAACCCGTTGAGGATGTGTCTTCAGCAGAAATGGATCTTCTAAAGCAGCTTTCCGACCGGCGCGATCAACTAGATAAACGCTCGCAAGATCTCGACACGCGAGAGGCTCTGATCAAGGTTGCAGAACAGCGTGTTGATCAGAAAATCAAAGAGATGGAGACGCTGCGACAGCAATTACAAACTATGGTCAACCAAGTCAGCGAGAGCCAACAGGCTCAGATTGAAAACTTGGTCAAGATATATGAAACCATGAAGCCGAAAGAAGCCGCACGTATCTTTGAAACACTTGAAATGCCTGTACTGCTTGGCGTTATCCAACGCATGAAGCCGGCGCGAACGGCGGCTGTCATGGCAGAAATGGCTCCCGACAAAGCTAAAGACGTCACAGTTGCTCTGACAAAGCAAGATCAGCTACCGCAGGCTAAGTAGGGTGTTTTTGTTGTGGGAACGGTGATTTTCTTTATCTTTATTGGTAATTTTAGAGATTTGGGTCCCTTATCAACTCTAAAGCTTCTTGCCTGATTGACAGAACTTGACGACACGAATGTATGAAAATCGTCATTCTTTCGAGGGTAAACCTCAAAAATAGACTGGCATATAGCTTGCAGAGCTATCTTGTCGAGTTGTGCCTACCGGTTAACTCATCTTAAGATGCGAATCATGGTGTCGTCTCTCCTCCCATCTTCACGTAACAACGTTTTATTTTTTATCGTTGCCCTAGCCTTATGCCTGGGTCTGGCGAGACTATCTCGTGCTGAAGAGCCTGTGTCAGCTGCCCCGACACCCGTCATCGCGGTGCGCACCGGAAATCATCAAGATTTTGACCGCATCGTTTTCGACTGGCCTCACCACGTAAGCTACAGTATTCATCACGATGGCACCCAGGTTCGTGTGCAATTTGGCGAAGCGGCTCAGATCAATCTCAAGCGCATCTCGTTTGATTACATTACCCGTGTTCGCGATTTTTCAGCGGCTTTGGGGCAAGACAATCACCTTGTGGCTTCATTCACAGTCAGTGCTCAAGCAACTGTGAAAGATTTTACCAGCGGCTCTTCTGTCGTCGTCGATATTCAAGGCGAACCACTCGCACAAACAAAGAGCCAAAAACCGGATGTCAAAACTGAACAAGTTCCAGTGCCCTCCCAGCCGAATAAGACCGCTGCAGTTGTATCGACCCCAGCACCTGGGGCGCCTAAGGCAATTGCGACAACGGCAAGCCCCACAACGCAGCCATCCTTACCTGCAGCCGAAGCGCCTCTAGCCTTAACATCGACAGCCACTTTGACACCACCACCACAACCTGTGGCACCAGTGCAAGATAAAGTTGCTGAAACAGCCACGTTAACTCCGGAGTCTATATCGCCTCCACAGCTGACGTCGTCCATCAGTGAAGCGCCGCCCAAAGACGACATTAAAATCACCCAAACTGCTTTACCTGACATAGGCACAACGCCGATGCTCGTTGTCTCGCTTGATTCCCATGTCGCCACACGCACGGCTATCTTTGAGCGTGCTGGTTATGGTTATATTGTATTTGAGCACAAACTAACGCTTGGCCTTACTGATCTTATCTTTGGACAACCACCGCCAGCTCTGGCTATAGAGCCTCTCGACCTACCGAAAGTAACGGGTTATCGGTTCCGAGTTCCCCTCGATGCCGAGATGCGTGCAACACGCAACGGCACGGCCTGGCAAATCTATCTCAGCAAGCAACACCCAGACGTCCCCGTCAGCACGGCCCTTGTCGCTCAACCCGACTTTGCTTTGGGAGCACGTTTATTGCTGCCTTTGCCCGATGCACCACTACCAATACATATGACGGATCCTGTTGTTGGCGACGACCTTATACTTGTGCCGCTGGAACAAACGGAGGCTTTCAGTGTTTATCGTCGTATGGCTGATTTTGCTATCCTCCCGGCGGCACAGGGGCTTGTCATTAAACCCCTCACGGACAAAGTTCTTGTCCGTGCTGTGTCAGATGGTATGGAAATCACATCCGAAGGTGGACTACATCTATCGCGCGCAATTGATACCGGCGCCTCACAACAATCGATACAAAAAGCGAAGGCCGCTGCGGCTGGAAAGTCATTATTTGATTTTGCCGTTTGGCGAGGAAAGCCCAATGAAACTTTCACCGACACCCGTCAGCGATTAATGCAAACTATTGTCGATGTGCCAGAAGCAGAACGCAATCGCGCACGTCTCGAGTTAGTCCGCTTCTATTTTTCACAAGGTAATGGCGAAGAAGCAATAGCCCTCATGCGCTTCTTAACACAACAAGTTCCAGATCTTGCTTCCCAACCGGAGTTTCTCGCACTGCGCGGAGCCGCGGAGATTTTAACGGGCCATGCCGATGACGGGCTTAAAGATTTAACCCTATCCGGCCTAACTGATCAGCCGGAGATCGAGCTATGGCAAGCGGTGGCGGAAGCTGATCTGCGTAATTGGCAGGAAGCCGAAGCAAGATTTAGCCTTACCGAAAGCATTCTTGCCAGTTACCCAGAGCCATTCTTTTCACACTTTGCTGTGCTGGCAATTGAAGCGGCACTAGCGGCCGGCAAAGACAGCGAAGCCTCCGACTGGCTTAATCGACTAGAGGACCGAGAACACAACCCAGAAGTTGATCCGGCTATAGCTTACTTGCGCGGCGTTTTACATAGCGATGCCGGGCGGGCCCAAGCAGCAGAAACCATGTGGAAACAAGCGGCGGCCTCTCATGACCGTCTTTATAAAATTCGTGCCGAGCTGGCCTTGGTTGATCTTGGAGTTGCCACCGGTTCACTGACGCCCGCGCAAGCTGCAGATCGCTTGGAAGGCCTTCGTTTCGCCTGGCGTGGCGATGATCTTGAAGTCGATATTCTTCACCGGCTCGGACAATTTTATATTCAAGCGAAAAACATTAAGGACGGCCTCACGGCTATGAGTACGGCCGTTCGGTTATATCCCGATAGTCCTTTAACGCCAAAAATTCGTTCTGAAATGAGTGATGTATTTCGTGGCGTATTTTTGGGTGATCTTGCACCCAATATGTCACCACTTGATTCGTTAACACTCTACCAACAATTTCGCGATTTGATGCCAACCGGGGCCGATGGTGACAGCGTAATCAAGAACCTTGCCGAACGTCTCGTCGCAATTGACCTGCTTGATCAGGCCGCTAGTCTCTTGGATGAATTAATCAAAAATCGCCTGCAAGGCGAAGATAAAGGTCATGTTGGCGCGCGTCTCGCTGCCATTCGTTTACTTAACCATGAACCCGATGCCGCCATTGAAGCACTAGATGCCACTAAAGGCGATAACTACACACCCGACTTTATAGCCGAAAGGCAGCTATTGCGTGCCAAGGCTTATGCCGAACAGCATAAGGATGATGATGCGCTTGCCTTGTTACAATCGGATAATAGCAAACCAGCTAAAATTCTTCGCGCCGACATTAACATGCACGCTCAACGTTGGGCGGAAGCGGCCAAGACATTACTAGATCTCGTCGGTCCGCCACCGAAGCTCGGCGAGGCCCTCACACATGAACAAGCACAATGGATCGTCAATACTGCAATCGCTCTATCACTTGCCGGTGATCAAGTTGGTCTTGATAAGCTGGCCATCGATTTCAGCGCGGCTATGGCCGGCACACCCCAAAGCGACACATTCCGGGTCCTGACACGCCCCGAAAAGACCACCCAACTTAGCGATATTACGGCGGCGCAGTCTAAACTTTCAGAAGTGGATATGTTCCAAGGGTTTCTTGATAGTTACCGCAAGTCTCCTGACGCGAAGGCATCTGATAACAAACCAGCTGATACCAAGCCGGCCGATACCAAGCCGGCCGAGGTGCCTGAGGCCAAACCCACCGACACCAAAACACCCGATAACACGCAACCAAATAGCAATAATAAACAACCCTAGCGCTGCCACCAGAAGGCAAGCGTTAGCGATTATTTCTCAGGCTCCATACTCTGTAACCAGATGCCGTTGTAGGCCGAGCCCCTCAACACCAAGCTCCACGACGTTGCCGGCACGCAGATAAACTGGCGGATTTCGGCCGCGCCCCACACCATCCGGTGTACCTGTCGTCACCACATCGCCGGGACATAACGTCATAAATTCGCTGATATAACTGATAAGTTTTTTTACCGGAAAAATCATATCGGCGGTCGTGCCGTTCTGCATTTTTATGCCGTCAACATCGGTCCACAACCTCAATTTCTGTGGATCAGAAACTTCGTCACGCGTGACGAGCCAGGGACCTAATGGACAAAACGTATCGGCGCTCTTGCCTTTGGTGTGTTGTTGACCGCCGCGCTCAAGTTGAAACGCCCGCTCCGATACATCGTCAATTACACAATAGCCTGCAATACACTCCAAGGCTTCAGCTTCGGAGATATTTTTTGCATGTCTACTCATGACAACGCCAAGCTCAACTTCCCAATCAGTCTTTTCGGAATTCTTGGGGAGAACTAAGTCATCGAATGCCCCACAGATTGCGCTGGTTGCCTTCAGAAACAAGGTGGGCTCAGCAGGTAGTTTTGAACCAGTTTCTAAACCATGGTCGCGATAATTGATTGCCACAGCTACAACCTTACCTACACCGCCTATACAAGGGCCTAGCCTCGGCAAGCCCTCAACCAGAGGCAATTTCTTTAAATCAAGCGCCCTAAAGCGCGCCATGACCGTATCGCCTAAGACTGTGCCATCAAGATCAGGAATAATGCCCGACAGACATCGAATGTTCCCTTCGCCATCCAAAACACCCGGCTTTTCCTTGCCGCTTTCGCCATAACGCACTAGTCGCATGCTCTTACCTCTTTCGTCTAAGTAACATTTTTCTTATGCTGAAACATCCGGTTCCAATGCCTTAGCATCGCCGTTTGGCTAGAATGACGCTTCAAGAAAATCACTATATAGTCAAACACTAAATACGTTAATAGCTCGCACCTCAACCCAAACGATTATATTGCGAATGATGCTCGCTAGCCGTCAAATTTGTTATGGCCTTCTGTTTCTTGCTTTGTGCGTCATTTCTGCGCGCGCAGAGGAAGCGCCAGACGACGGCACATTGCGTGTCTCCCACATAACCATCAACGCTGAGCAAGGCAGCCCCGAGATCTGCCTAGAATTCAACCATGCCTTCGATCTTACCGATCGTGGCCGTGTCGCCGCCAATATACGGCTGAAAAAGCAAAGCGAAGACATTCCTATTTCGTCGCAGAATCTAAGTCTGTCCGATCAATTATTGTGCGTTCAATCTCTTGAACACGGACTTAGTTATCATCTAGCGATTAGCAACTTACATAGAGCCGACAACAAAACATCGGTCGAGCCATTCGCCCTTACTTTCACCGTACCTGATCGGCCGCCTTCTTTGGTTTTCGTCAACACACCCGACGCCAACGGAATGATGCGCCTTAGAGATAGCGACCCAACCCTGCGCGTCGTAAATGTTGGTCGCGTTCACATTGCGCTTTATCGCGTGACGGAACCAAGTGATATGGCGGCAGCGTGGCGTCAAAGATTGCAAACAAACCTAGCCCCATCTGAAAGCATGACTTTTGCATCCACCCACGGCACTTCTGTCTGGCAAGGCGATTTGGTGCTCAATGACCTGACTGACAAAAGCGTCCACAACAAAATGACTGAGTTTAACGTACCCCTACGTGCCGTGGCTGGCCCTTTACCGCACGGGTTATATTTTTTGGCCGTAGCATCGAGTGATGCCAAAACTGCGACCGCTCCCTCTAACCTTCTTCCTATGGCTGCGTTATGGTTTACGCTATCAGACCTTGAACTCCACACCGAGCGGGAAGATGGCGGATTCTATGCACAAACGGCGTTAGCCGATGCCACCGGTGTTGCAGATAACGTACGTTTAATCCTCACTGATCACGATGAGCACACCCTCATCGAGGGGCACAGCGCGGCTGATGGCACTTCGTACTTGCCGCTGCCCGTAGAAAAAAAATCAGACGCCGATCTTCTGTTAGCCCTTAGTGATCGTGGCGACGTCGACTTTAATGATGCACTTCAGGATACGAGCGCGTCGTATTTTTTACCGGCTGTTGAAGCGCAATTGATCGCCGATCGAGTTGTCTATACGCCAGGCGCAACAGCGCAGGTCATACTTATAGCTCGTAACGCACATGGCGAAGGCGTAGCAACAGACAACAGCAAGCTGGCGCTGCTACGTCCGGACCACACGACTTATGCCGAGTTTTCGGCCTCGCCCGATGTTGCGGGTGTTGCTGGCGTGTCGATAACCTTACCACCTATCGACGGCCTTTGGACCCTCGTCTGGCAACAAGCAGATGGTCGCGAATTGGCAAAAATTCCTCTGCGCACTTCTTCGAATAACGAAGCTCCACGTCTCGAAATTAAAGCCGATAAAAATGTACTGGGCAGCGACGGCAACCTTAATCTCAACCTAAAAACACTGACATACAAAAATAACCCCTCACCCTATATTGCCGGTCATATAACAGCCTTATGGCAGAAGCCAGCACCTCCGTCCCCTGTTTGGGCGGATTATCATTTTGGCGGCGCTGAAGTCAGCGATAATAAGGATGCACTAACCGCTTCATTTATTACCGACAGCCATGGCCTAGGCACGGTTCACTTGTCTTTGGCTATGCCTAGCGAATCTCCTGTACCGCCAGCACTAGCTTTACGCGTTCAGTCGGGTTCTGTTTTTGGTGTGCAAGATCCGGAGCCGTTGGTCTTACCAGTAGAGCCGGAAAATTATGAAATCGGCATTCGCCCTTATGCCGCTGACGGAAAATTTGCCGAAAATAGCTTGGCTCAATTTGATATTGTCGCTCTTAATAACGATGGCAATCGCAAAGCGGCCGACAGTCTCAACTATCAAATATACGAAGAAGGGCGCAGCTTTGACTGGGATCAGGCGGATGGACATTGGACGTACAAACCCTTGCAGCAGCATCGCCGTATTGGCGGCGGACAACTGGCACTTAAGGCGACGGGAAACGACGTAATTAGTTGGCCAGTAACAACCGGAACCTATGCTCTAGATATAGCTGATGCAAACGGTGCGTTACTTGCTCACTATGTTTTCGATGCTGGGTGGAATCAAACACACAGATCTTCTGTGGCCACCTCCTCGCTTAACTTAAAACCTTCCGTGCTTAGCGCCCAGCCTGGGGAGGTTGTTAAACTTGCCTTTTCGCTGGATAAACCTGCTGTCGTGACCTTTATTGTCGCAGATGACATCATTCGCAAACTTATTCATCGTTATTTACCGGCTGGCGATAATGTAATCGAGTTTACGCCCGAAGAAAGCTGGGGCGATCATGTCGGTGTTTGGCTGCGAGCAGAAAGCGCGGATGTCGCCAAAGACGCCCCCCTCGGCCTCACGATTTCAGTAGCGGCTGGCCAAATTGTTTTACCCATCCAGCATCACAAACAGGAACTAACTTTATCGCTCGCCACCCCGGACCACATAACTTCAGGACATGAAGTTATCCTGCCATTTACCGTACAAAACCTTGGGCCACAACAGCCGGCTCATATTCGCGTTCTTGCCGTACCCGATCAATCCGGCACTACACTTGCCAGCATTATGACGCCGATCATAGAGGCTGGACCAGACGGAAAAGCAGAACTTCGCCTAAATTTGCCAGATTTTTTTGGCACATTGCAGCTTACGGTCTTGGCTTGGAATCAATCGCAGTGGGGGCAAAAGCAATATTCAATTCCAGCGCGACCCGCCTTCGCAATCGTATCTTCGGCCCCAGCATCGCTTCGACCCAACGACTCTTTTCGACTACTCATCGATCTTAAAAACTACGACGCGCCGACTGGATCCTATCGCTACACACTAAGTGCGACGACCGGCATAAATGTTTCCGGCATGAATAAAGGTGTTTTTTCTTCTGCGCCAGATCAATCACAAAAATTGTCATTCGATATCCACGCACTCGAGCCGAGCTCAGGTTTCCTCAAATTAGAAATTTTGGGTCCCAACCATTTACAACTGACGCACTCTTGGCCTCTCATCATCACCCCATCGCGGCGTGCATCTTTTAATGTTAGTGAACAAAAGATTATGCCCCAGCAATCATGGTCCTTGCTTGCCGGCCCCAAATCACAAATTGAAAAGTCATCACTTTTTCTAAGCCCAAAGCCGCTATTTGGAGCCCCTAGTTACTTAGCTTCACTCTCTGCGGCTGAGCCTTATAGCAGTAGCGAGCTTGCCAGCTGGCTTGAGGCGGCCAGGCTTTGGCAAAACGTAATAACACAATCCGGCCTAGCCCCAGAGGGGGCGCTGCAAAACAAACGTAAAAATATTTTGACGCAATTGCTACGAAGACAAAATAGCGACGGCGGTTTCCCGCTTGTCCCCAATGGTATCAGCGACCTTGAAAGCACTGCGAATGTACTGCAGGCATTGACGCCATTATCTTCGGAACCCGTCGTCCAACTTTCCTCAACGCACGCGGCTGATTGGCTACAGCATCGGTTGGAAAACGCTTGGTTTGATGAGGCTGAACGCAGTAGCCGAGCTATAGCGCTTGCGGCGTTAGCGGATAACAATAGGCTGGATGTATCAGCGCTGCGCTATTTTGCCGAAACCAGCCATGATAAAGCGCTGTCACTTGAAGCTTTGGCGGCTCTAGCTAACGCCCTCGTTAAGATCGGCGATCAAGATAAAGCCGATATTTGGCTCAATGCTGCGCGTGAGAAATTAAAAACTGCGGACACTGAAGATCTTGTGTCAATGGCAAGATTTTTGCGGGTAATAACGGCTAACCCGCTGCTTAATACCGACGAGTTGCAACCTCAAATGCAGCTCTTGGCAGACAGTTTAGCGCAGCACCCGACTTACGATTTCGTGGCGTCGGTAGAGTTTTTGCGCGCTTTATGGACAATAAATGACCGTATCGGTCTGTGGCGAGCCGTTGTAAACGGTGTCGAAAAAAGTGGAAATGGTGCGATGGTCGTGACATCAACTGAAAAGCGCGATGCCATAATCATCCATAATCCATTGGATTATGTCATCTATATAACAAAAGCAGATCCGTCAAATAAGCCTTATGGAGAAACAAAGGCTGTGGACGTTGTGCGGCACATTTATCGCCCAGACGGCACGCTCCTTGATCCCAACACCCCCTTGACTGCGGGTGAAACATATTTGGTTAGTCTAGAATCATCTTCGCCGACCCCAACTCAAGATACTTCAGTAAACTTATTTCTTGTCCGCGAGATGCCTGCTCCAGCTTTATATCCGGTAAGTTGTGCCCTCGATAATATTGGAAAACTCGCTGCACCATGGGGATGGCTTGGCGATTTAACACTCACACCCACAGAGTCTTGTGAAATTAGTGGTCACGAAGTCAGGGTCACATTAATGCCGCCAGAAACAGGCCCGTGGCGTTTAATCTATATGGCAAGAGCTGATCAGGCTGGCTCATTCGAGCTAACCCCGGTCGCATTACGATTGTTATCGAACCACGAGATTGTTCTGCAGAATAAAGCTGAAGCAATCCAAATTAAATGATTTAAAATATTTATAGCAACTCAATGAACGTTGCCTCACGTCCCTTCGCTGCTGTATGCACGCGCATCTTAAGCTTCTGACCTGATTCTAGCCCCATCAAGCCGGCGCGCGTTATGACGCTGCGATGGACAAAAACGTCCTTACCACCATCGTCAGGGGTTACGAAACCGAATCCTTTATCGGGCTTAAACCATTTGACTGTACCGCTGAGATCTTCTTCATGTCCACTCGGTGCAGCCCGGCCTGGCGAAGGTGGAATTGCCGCCATTCCCAATACTTGAATGATGTGAGCTACTTGTCGACCCTTGGGACCATTAGTAATTTGAACGAGCAATTTTGTGCCTTCGGCAATTTCCTGAAGCCCCGCATGTGCTAAGGCAGACATGTGGATAAACGCATCAGCCGAACCATCGAGCGGCGCAACAAAGCCAAACCCCTTCGATAGGTTAAACCACTTAACCACTGCTTCGGCCTGAAATCCCTGATCCAAAGACGACGAACCAAATGACGACGGCAAGGCAAAACCTCTGCAAAACTATTGTGATCTACCAACCGGCCTTCATGTCGCGCAAGAAAACCGCACTGGATCGGTTCTAGAAAGGCTTTAAGGCAGTTTTGTGGCAAGCAAATACGTCTAACACATTGAAATTATTAACGTTTTTTCAATCTTTGTTAACAAACTATGAAGATGGTCGGCTGGCTCCGCGATTTCAGAAATTATTAGCCATAACGTTATACGATGAAGGAAGTAGAGGACGAGTGTGCACATTTAACAGGGCAAAGGCATAACAGCCATGCAGATCCTGAAAGGGTTATATTTTTCATTATTGTGCCGCCAGCGCTTCGATCGAGCTATTGGTTTGGCTATTTTGTTGTCCTTCTCTGTCTGTAGCGCCTCAGCACTGGCTGATGGCCTAGATCCCTTTGACAACGTCGACCAAAGCCAATGGATGTCATTCCAACACTACTCAGACGATGCACAAAAACCTCGGATAGAGGAAAAGAAACTGCCCGCCGATATAACTGAAATTGAAATGGTGCCCAATCAAGATAAGGATACCAAATCCGCAACTGGACCTACGACACCAGCGACTTCCGTGGTTATTGATCCGGCACATTCCCTAAACCTACCCGCTTTGCCGGGTGTTAAAAAAGATTACAGTGACCAGGCGAGATCGACAGCAGATGATGGCGATGAGGCCTCAATTCAGCTGAGCGGCCCCAATGATCAACCAACCATGAAGTTGGAAAGTACTAACTGGCAAGACGCTGCTGAAGTTGCGCGTTCGCGTGCAAAAGCGCAGGCGGCAAAAGAAAGTCCTGACCATATGCCGCTCAATGTACGCTTTGCCTTTCTTCCCAATAAACAGATTATGCCCACTGAACCGACTACACGCATAGCCACTCACGGACGTGGACCTCTTCCTACGCAATCGACGGTAGCAATGTCTTCGCCAACAAATAACTCTACATCTACATCACACGCTGCCGTTGACAAAACCAAAAGCGCGGGGCCATCGCTCGCCAGCAACACCGCGGTATCTGCTTCGCAACCCAAACAGGCCAATGCCGCAGCTTGCGCAGCGATAAGCACCTATAAGAAACGCCAGTTAGAAGCCATCGAAAGTGACCGCAAAACCCTGGCGGCACTACAAAATGCCATAGCCGACCTTGGGTTACAGAAACAGCTGAGTTTCGTTACAGATGCCAACGGCAACATCAATCCACAAATGGACTATCCGCAGACGGCATCAACACTAACGCGAAAAAACTGAAACTAGAAAAGTGTGTGTGAAACATGGAGCTTGGCTTTTCTGTGCTCCAAAACATTTCTTGAATTAATTGGCTAAAAAGCGACATGCGTTCAAGAAACATGAATGCCTTAATACAAATTTTTATGATTATGATTAAGCGACTGTGCTGTTCGCTCTTTTTGTATCAGCGCTGCTTTCTGGCTTGGGCTGACCATCAGCGGTCAGTCCAACACGCAGATAAGCTACCGCAGCAGCAGAAGGAACTTGCGACTGCACTTGGCCTGAGCCATTAAGAAACTCCGTTATGGCGCCTGCAATAGGATCGACAATTATACGCGGTGAAATCGATGCAACTTGCGGCGCAGCTTTGATGGTTGAGCTATCATTCGCTGGCAAGGCGGTTGCAACAGGCGCACTCACAACAGCCCGTGCCGTGCTAGCGGCTTGTGTTGCTCCTGCTATATTGACTGCATCCGTCATCTTGGCCTGCCTGTAAATTACGTTTCAACTTTTTTTTGTTCTCGTCTTCAGTTGGTCAAAAATAAAAATTCTTTGCCGGTTTATCTTAGCTTCGGATCTACAAAATAGTGACCACCTGTTTTAGCATTTATATACTACTTGCAACGCCTGCATTTTACAAGATAAATCTTTGTAACACATTGACATCTTTTACGATTTTTTAACAGTTGGAAATGTCTTGCCGCAATATTCGATGTCTTTGGCCAGACGAAGATTAAGATATTATTTCTACTTTTGTCTTAATTCATGTTTCATTGATCTTTTGTTAACCAAGTGTTAACAGCCCCTTACACTTCTGTCGGTTCAGGAAAGATTTTTTGTGATGCCACCTCTTGCCATAAGCTGGGTAATATCAACCGTCTCCGGCTACGGAATCTATGGGCTACAAATTGTTCTCCACTATTTAAGGCGCGGTGGCACTCAAGCTGTTTTGACATCGGCGCCCTCGATTACATTGACGCCATCTTTAACACAGCTGCGTATTTTGCAAATCTTCGAGCTTGGAAAGAAATTTGTAGGATTCCTTAACGAAAACCCCAAAGAATTCCTGCGTTTTGATAGCCCGGTTCTACACGCTTGTGGCAACGATTTCTCTGGCTTTCCAAATCAAGACCGCGTTTGGGGACGCCCCAACGTTGCTTGCGCCGCTATAGAACAGCTTAACTTTGGCGAGCACAGTCGCAAAGTTGCTGGCAATTATGATTACTATATAGCCATCTCACGCTGGAATGAAAGTTTTCTCAAAAGCTTGAACGTAGGTCCCGTTCATCTATGCCATCAGGGCATTGATACGACCTTGTTTCATCCAGCGCCACGCACCGGTTTGTGGCGTGATCGCTTTGTGATTTTTTCTGGGGGCAAGTTTGAGTTTCGCAAAGGTCAAGATATTGTCATCTCTGCGTATAAGCTGTTTCGTGAAAAACACCCTGATGCTTTACTTGTCGTTTGCTGGCAGAATCTGACCAAACCAGAGCCAGAAGCTTTCCAGCTCGCGGGTCACTGTGACACTGTGCCTGAAGCCGCTGCGGACTTTGGTCTACAGATTACGCCCTGGCTAATAGAGCGGGGCTTGCCGCCCGCTAGTTTTATTGATCTACCATTTACTCACAATATGATGATGCCGCCAATTCTGCGCGAGTGCGATGTAGCTGTCTTCCCTAATCGCAGCGAAGGCGGCACCAATCTTGTAGCTATGGAATGCATGGCCTGCGGTATTCCAACTTATGTCGCGAATAATACCGGGCAAAAGGATCTTGTTGAAATGCTTGGTTGTGGTGCTTTCAACACCCAAAGGCCGGTTAAACTTGCGTCAGGGTTTCAATGTGTCGATGACTGGGGTGAGACAGACGTTGAAGAAGTCGTTGAGGCCCTCGAAGAAGTGTATCAAAAGCGCGGTGACGCTCTGAAAAAGGCAAGCATTATCGCAGAAAAAGTCAAGGCCTGGGAATGGGGCCTTCAGAACGAAAGGTTACTGAAGATAGTCCTCGACGAATAGACGAACGTCTCTCTTACGAATGATTTTACTTTCTAAGTACTAACAACTGATACTCTTAATTTATGGAGAGCATTGCATGGCTAAGCCCCTCGTTGTTGTCGGTACCCCCTGTTTTGGCGGTCTCGTGTCACAAGACTACACTGTATCGCTGCTCAATTTATCTGCCACTGCATCAAGTGCGGGTTTCGATGTCGCCGTCATACTGCTCGGCAACGACGCCCTCATAACGCGGGGTCGCAGCGCGATTGTGGCCAAGTTTCTTGATAATCCCGCAACAAGCCATTTATTGTTTATCGACGCCGATATTAGCTTTCAAACAGATCAAGTGATGCGCATGCTGCGCTTTGACAAAGATTTTGTTGCTGGCCTTTATCCGGCTAAGATTTTTGATTGGCATCAATTGCCGGAGCAACTGAACCGCCGTACCGGCGAGACACCCGAAGAAGCTGGCCTCGTATATGTTGGCGACTTTTGTAAGGGCGCCGCCCTAAAGATGGATAATGGTTTTGCAACCGGCGAATATGCCGGCACTGGATTTCAGCTTATTAAGCGCCATGTTTTTGAACGCATGATCGCTGCTTATCCTGAGACCAAGTTTAACTCAGTACATGCCTTTCCGCGCCCACGCGAAAGTAGTGAAAATCTATATGCGCTATTTGATTGTATGATTGACAAACAAACCGGCGCCTATCTCAGCGAAGATTTCTCATTTTGCCGGCGCTGGCGTAACATCGGGGGCGAAATTTGGCTTGATACCAATAGCAGACTAACCCATAGCGGTTCTTATGCCTTTCGGGGCCATGCATCACCGCGATTTGCTCAGCTATCAATGACTGTTACGAAACAGGAATGACGTTTTCTTTCCTTACATTCTCTTCACATTGACCGGCAAAAACTGCCGGTAAAAACTGCCTTTTGCAGTGCAAAGCGGCAAAAACTGCCTAGCTCGATCACACCTAATACACTGATTTATATGCCAGACTTCCTGGCATATTTCTCGCATGAGCCAGGGGGCCGTTAAGTTCGT
The DNA here is from genome assembly GCA_013286365.1 of Alphaproteobacteria bacterium. Lineage (GTDB taxonomy): Bacteria > Pseudomonadota > Alphaproteobacteria > UBA9219 > UBA9219 > JABDFY01. The sequence goes on along the minus strand of JABDFY010000009.1, from coordinate 29,307 downwards.
GTTCATACTTGGCCATTAACTTAGCCGGCAGTCATTGAAGCGTGTAGCTCCAATGATTGAAAAATCGCGGAAGGAGTCCGCGGCAACCTTTGAAAGGAGTTCTAACTATGTCGATAAGTAACATCACTCTAGATGCCTCGACAAGGCAGAATCTTTTGTCGTTACAGCAAACTGCTACAGAGCTGTCAACGACTCAAGAAGCATTGTCGACGGGTAAGTCTGTTAACTCGGCGGCGGATAACGCCACCTCGTACTTCGCTTCGCAAGGCTTCCTCAATCGTGCGAGTGAGCTTTCGAACCTGAAGAACAGTCTTGCTACATCGCTGCAAACAGTGACATCGATTAACCAATCGATCAGCAGCGCTACGACCCTCGTCGACCAGTTGCAAGGTCTCGTGACCTCAGCGCTACAGACGACGGATACGACGACACGTGCCGGGTTTGCCTCGCAGTTTAATAGCCTGCGTACGCAGCTCGATCTGTTAGTAAATGACGCCACATTTAACGGCACCAATTTGCTTAACGGTACGTCGTCTACTCTCGTTGTGTTCTTCAATGAAACCAACACAACGGCTCTGACCATCACGGGTGTGAACGTTACATCCGCTGGTCTCGGTGTTGTAACAGCCACGAACGCTTTTGCCAATGTGACCGACATCAATACGTCGGCCTCATTACTGCTTACAGCGTTGGCGACACTTCAAACCGATGCTTCAACCTTCGGTACGAACGCAACGCTGATCCAAACACGCCAAGACTTTACGACCAATCTGATCAATTCACTTCAGACTGCGTCGGATAATCTGGTCTTGGCTGATACCAATACGGAAGGTGCAGACCTTCAGTCCCTGCAAGCGCAGGATCAACTTGGTATCGTCAGCTTAAGTATATCGGGTACATTGGCGCAGGCGATCCTGCGGCTCTTCCCGTAATGAACTAGGGGGGACGGGCCCTAGTGGCCCGTCCTTCTTTTTCTTTTAAGGACCTTAAAGGTCACATAACAACGTCCACGAAGGAGTCGGGACATGCCATTAAAAATCCGTGTAAAACCAGAAGGTAAGATTTTCGCCGGCGGCGCTATTCTCAAGAACGTCGGTAACCGGCCTGCCGATCTGCTCATTCTTTCCGACAGCCCTGTGCTTCGTGAAGATTATATGATGAATATCGACCGTAAGGACGATTCAGACGCTAGTAACGTTTATTTTCTTCTCCAGGTCATTTACCTCTTCAAAGGAAAGGGCCAGCCACTCGATCATCTAGTGGTGGAGACAATCAAAAACTTCAGAAAACTTTATCCACATCTGACCGGTGAAATAGATCAAATCATCGCTCACCTTGAAGCAGGTGAGCCGTTCAAAGCACTGCGTCTTGGTCATAAATTGCTAGCAGAAAAGGAAAAGGTGGCGCCGCCCGAGATTAAAGTTCCCGACACCCTAGCGCCATCCGCGACATCTTGACAGGAGGTCATTATGACATCAACAAACACGGAAAAAGTCAAAGCCTACAGTACACAACAAGCGACACCGGAAAGCGATCGTGAGATTGACGCACGTGCGCTGCTAAGCTGTGCTGCACTTATGGAACAGGCGCGCAACACAGGAAAGAGCGACCGGGCTTTATATTTTGAGTCCATAAGACGAAACCAACGTCTGTGGACCATCTTCCAAGTCTCTTTGTGCGACCCAGAAAACCAGCTACCTCGCGATTTGAAAATCACTTTGCTTAATCTTAGCCGATATATTGACAAAGTTAGTCTTCGTATAATGGCAGAACATAACTTAGGGCTGCTCGCCGAACTAATCAAAATCAATCGCAACATAGCCGCAGGCCTCAACGTGAAGAATTCATCGGCAAAGGCAACGGCCCCTATCACGGCATCTTCTGGGGCCGACGCTCCTGTTACACTCATGACGACCGCCTAAAACAGGTCCCAAGATATTTAGTGTCGTCGCTAAACTTGAATAGCTAGCCTAAAAATTAATATCCCGGCAAAGCATTGGGCTGTTGTTGCAGGACGCCGCCAGTCCATGGCGTAACCTGTAGGACAGACTGTTCTCCAGCTATAAATCTCTCAACATCTTGCGCTACCATTTTGATCACTGATGCCCAATCAGTCGGCGCGGGTTGCCGAAATAGCCGCATGTTAGGGTACCAAGGGCTATCCTCGCGACCCAAAAGCCAGCGCCAATCAAGATCAAACGGCAAAAGGACCCAGGTGGGCTTGCCAAGCGCGCCGGCGAGGTGTGCGACTGACGTATCAACTGAAATAACCAAGTCTAGCTCAGTTATAAGTCCCGCTGTTGAAGCAAAATCGTTTAACCAGCCCGCTGCGTCTGAATCATTTTTATCGGGCGCTCCATAGTCAGCGTCAAAAACGCCTTCTGGAATGTCACGTGTCACCATTTTTTTCTGTAAGGACACAAGATGTGGGCGCGCTGATTGCAATAATGGTGTCATCTCTTTCAATTGCACGGATCTATTATGGTCATTGCGATGAAGGGGATTGCCTGCCCATACAATACCTATACGTGGTTTTGGAATTGTAGTTAGTCGCTCTTTCCAAGGAGCACGCCATTCTTCTGTAGCACGCAAGTAAGGAACCGAACAAGGAACGTTCTCCAGTCGCGTTTTAAATATATGAGGTAGACTGAGAAAAGAAATATGGGCATCGACATTAGGCAGTAGATGGTCTGATGTTATGACGAAAGCTTGGGGAAAATTCTCAGCGACTAGCCGTCGCAAGGGGTTTTGTACCTGAATGGTTATTTTTTTGGCGTACCCTGAGAGAAGGGCGATATATCGAATAAACTGTATCGTATCACCCATACCCTGCTCATCGTACACCAGCAAATGCTCAATGGGACGTCCGTCCCACCTCGGAATGCCAGCAAACCTATTTGTGCGATCCGCGCGAAACTCCATGAGCTCCCAGCCCTTTTCAAAATTACCGATAAGTAAATGCGCTCGTCCTTCATTGACGCGAGCTTCATAAAGATCGGGTTTAAGCTCAAAAGCCTTTCGGAAATACGCAATTGCGCGATCGGGGTAGCCGACTGAGACAAGAATATTTCCGACCGATAATGGCGCAGCCGCCGAATAAGGATCAAGCTCGGCTGCCCTCAGGGCGACTTTATAAGCCTCCTCAAGCCGGCCCAAGCTTACCAAATCAACGGCATAGTTATTGTGTAGCCCGCTGTGATCTGGTTTCAATGCCATGGCCCGTTCGTGGTGTTCGGCGGCGGCTTGGAACTGATGCTTTTCGCGCAACAAGAGGCCTGTGATGTCCCAGCCATCGGCAAGGTTGGGGTCACAAGAAATAGCACGTTGGCCTGAACGTAAAGCTTCATCGCCTCGACCAAGAGCCCTTAATAACACCGCACGATTTGACCAACCTTGAGCAAAGTTTGGCACAATCTTCACGGTTTCATCAAAGAGCCTTAGGGCTAGCTCGGTTTTGCCCATACGTTGCGCAATCATGCCAAGCATGTGTAGAGCATCCGGCTGATCGGGTATTTCTTCAAGGATGGCGCGATACATCTGAGACGAGGAGCCAAAATCACCGCTTTTATACAAAGCAAGTGCAGCCTCAAGCTTTTGACGTAAAAGCTCTAAGTTCTCAGCGATAGGCCTACTACTATTTTCAGAATTGAGTTCCGACGGCACTATAAAATCGTCAAGCCGCCAAAAGTCCGTAAGCGTACCACTGCATGATCGATTTAACGACAACATCCTCGATCATATGGTGGGCAACCTCCGCGTTTGGCTCGGCCACATCCATAAATTTGGCAGCCATGCTTGGATCTTTCGCTAAACGCTCAAGCTCGGGCAACAATGCTGACACGGAGTTTGCCATGCCCGCACGGTTAAGCGCCTGCATAACCAGTGCTTCACGCGCTGGTATCGAAACGGCGCTGCCAACAACCGGCGAGGCCAGCCAAATCTCAGAGCCTGTAATAGCTGTTTTATCCAAGTATTGATTGAAGACCCCAGCAAGGCGCGGCTGCAACATGGTGGCATCTTTCTGACCTTGATAGCTACTACGCATCGGCTTCGCGATACCACAAGCAACGAGAACTTGCGTAGCACCAACGACATCGATGGACGCAAAGCCTTTCCCGTCTTTGTGCTGGAGAAAATCTCCGATACGCACAGGCATAAAGCTCATAAGATTGATCAGTTTTGTGAAGAGATCAGTACTTAAATCAATCTCCTTACCTTTAACCGAGAGTTTTTGCGGAATTTTTTCACGAGCCGCCGTGATTCCATAAGTAAAGTTACCAAACAGCGTGGCAATGTTTTCTGTCTTCGGCACAGGTTTGCGGCACCAGACATCGGTACGCATTGTACGGCCAATGGCAAAATCCTTGATCGGCTCGTACAAGATATGATGGCTGCATCCGATCAAGACTTGATGGGCAATCTCTGGCGTGACCATCTCAAGATAGTTATCGGCTATTTGTGCATCACCAGCATAAGATAAGTCGCGCGGCAGGAGCGCCGCCATAACATCAATAGTTACTGAATTAGACTCGCGATCATTCACAGACGTAAAAAACTGATCTGGTGTACCATTCTTGATCGCTGCATCTAACGCGGCAGATTGTTTCTGATGGCTAGAAAAATAAATTCCACCGACCTTCTTAAGATCTTGGAGAACTTCTTTGGCTTGTGCCGGCGTTGCAGCTGGCGCTAGTTCGCTGACCAGAAAGCGCAGGGCTTCACTGTCATCTTTATAGGCCTGGTAGCGATAAGCCAAAAGACCGCCCTGCTTTAACATATTATCAGCCAACTCAGCAACGAGGGTATGTTGCGATGGACCGGGTATTTTCGTTTCGTCGTAACAGAGGTAATCAAACTTTGGCAGCATAGACTTTCCGCTTTTAACTTCTGCCAGTAGCGTGTCCATAGATGTGCTCACAATCATCACATTGCTGACGGCATGTTGTTTGGCCGAGCTTTGGGCCTGCTTGGCAACGCCGTCATCTTCTACAAAGCCACAGAAACGACCTTCTGGATTGCTTGCAGCTAGGCATATGAGGCGATCTGGATCCTGACAACTAAGGACCGCATAGTTAAACTTGTCCTCTGGCTGGCGTGGGACAATACCGCGCAGCGCGGCGACATAACTTAGCTGGATGGGATTGAAGTCAAAATCCGGGTTCATACCAAGCCTCCTGCTTGCCGTTGTTTCGTTATATTTCATCATACTATGCTCCTTTTATGGGCGGTTGAAAACTCAAAGATAATTTAAGATGCTTAACTGCGTTAACTTGGCGGTTGCCGAATAAGAGGCTTGAAGTTGTGTCTGCAGAAGTGTGAGTTTAACCCCTACCGAACTGATATCGACTTGCTGAATATTGTCGATCTGAGTGGTGAGATCGTTGATATCCTGGTTTTGCAAAGCTTGTGTCTGTGTCACTGTCGCTTGTGAGGACGCAACGCTGCTCTGTAAGGCTTGCACCCCTGTCTCTGCACCGGTCAAGAGAGTGCGCGCATTTGTCATATCGGTTTGGTAGGTCGCTTCATCAGGCGCATTGGTGGCCGCATAGGCCCAGCGCAACCCAAGTGCCATCTGTTGAAATGCTGGGTTGTCACTTGAAACGCCATACGTCAACGTTAGCGAGCTATCTATTGCGACGGAGCTTTGCGTGTAGGCGTTGGCATCTGTCGCCGGGTACTCGGTATCATAGGTTGGTAAATTCGGCGATGTTACGGCTGTAAATGGCATGGTCTCAGTCGGCGCGCCTGTCCCTGTAATCGTTGAGATATCGTTGATGACCGGCTGCGTGTTGTTGCGTGAGCCATTAAATACATAATCTCCTGGCGATGACTGAGTGTTCAGATAAAAGCTGAAGTTGCTCATCATACCTTGGATCTGCTGTTCGGTGCCGGTACTTTGTGCCTGCGCCTGTGTTGGTGCTGCATTGACCGCTTGGATTGCCTGCTGAATGACGCTTTGCAAACCGGTTAGTGAATTACTCATAACGCTGAGATTGGCATTGACTGTATTCATGGCCGAAAGATAGCCCTGCCTCTGGGTAATGCCATTGTTGAAATTCATAAGCTGACTGGCTTGCGTCGGCGAATAGTCGGTCAAGTCGCTATACTGTACGCCAGAAGACAATTCTTCATTAAGCTGCTGCAGATTCTGCTGCTGCGTCTGCAGGCTGTTGATCGTAGAGAGCTGAACGCCAAGGTCGCTAAGGATGTTGCTGGTCATGATTTCACGTGATGTTTTCAAGGGCTGCGTACATGGCATCGATCACGCTAATAACGTGCGCCGAAGCCGCATAGGCATTTTGGAAATCCGTAAGATTGACAAGTTCGGTGTTTGTATTGACACCGGTCTCATTAGACAATTGTGTCGACAACTGTTGTTGTTGGGCTGTTGCTGAAGTGCTGCTCGCACTGATGGTGTTAGCCGTCTGTTGAAAATCGCTCAGCACTGTATTTGTAAGCGTTGCATAACTTGCATTGGTCAATGGCGGCATGCCATCCGCCGTAAAGGAAAAGCTGTTGGCGTTAAGGGCGCTTACGACATTATTCGCCGTTGATTGGTTGACGGAAGTTGGGTCAGAAACTAGGCTAGCGTTTACCGCAAAGCTTCCGGCGTCTGTGCCGGTAAAAAAGGCTGGAACCGTACCAGAACCGCCGGTGTAAGCATAGGCAAACGTCGCCGGGGGACCAACCGACGAATTTGTAAACGCACTAGAAATCGCATTTAGCTGCGAGTCTAACTTACGAACGACTTCTGTCATCGGGTCCGTACTGGCTGCTGCGGGTGAGCTGTTAAGACGAAAGTCGACCTCAGCTTGAAGCGAGCCACCGTTTAAAAGCGTCGTAACATTACTACCGCCTGAATTTGTTATGTTGGTACCGTCATAACTGAATTGTGAGGCCTCACCATCAAGCAGAACAGTACCGCCTGATGTATAAAGTGCGATCTGGCCTTGGCCACGTTGAAAAACACTTACATTGGTGATAGCGGAGATATCGTTTACCAACACGTCACGCTGATTGTAAAGTTCGCCAACATTCTGACCCGCACCAAGCCCCGTAGATATTTGCTGGTTAAGGCTCTGAACCTGTTGTAAATCCGTGTTGAGCGTATTGACAGTTGTTTGGGTGTCATTTTCGACTTGAACGTTAAGAGATTCTACAGAATTAGCCGCCGTATTGAGCTGTTGCGCGAGAGCATTGCCGGCTTGGATTAGATTGCTTTGTTGAGAAGAACTATTGGGTGCTGCAGCAAATTGGGTCCAGGCCGACTGGAAATTACTGACGGCCGCACTAATTGCAGGATCGCCATTGGCATCAGAAGAACCCAAGATAGTCTGCACCTGTTGCATATAGTTATTTTGAGTACTGAGCAGACTAGACTGTGAAGTTGCCTGATTAACTGAAGCCGTGAGAGCGGCATCCGAGGCGTCAGTATAGCCAACGATCTCGCTTCCGCCACCAGCGCCGCCAAGATCGATCGAAGAAATATTCGCAGTCTCTTCTGTATAACCCGGCGTCTGTGCATTAGATATATTGTTGGCCGTTACCTGCAGCATAGTCGAAATTGTCTGCAAGCTTGTTGAAGAAACTGCTAAGGCCGATGACAATGTCATGACTTATTCAGACCTTTCTATTTTTTACTCCAACTTTTACTTAATATCAGCTGGCAACATTGAGAAGATCGCTCAACATCTGATCAACGGTTGTGATTGTTTTTGCATTGGCGGAGTAAACCTGTTGCGCTTGTATCATCTGCGTAAATTCGGTTGCGATATCAACATTGGACTCTTCGAGAGAGTTTCCAGCAATCGTGCCGGCACCAACTGTTCCCGGAGCACTATAGCGTGCCGTTCCAGATTGTTCAGTTGCCTGATAGGCGCCCCCTGTAACACGTTGCAGCTGGTCTTGGGCAAAAAACTGAACAATGGGTATCTGGAAAAAGGTTTTCGAGGCGCCATTATCATAATTTATCGACACGAAACCACTTTGATCAATCGATAAACTGCTGAATGACCCGCGCGGAATGCCATTCTGGCTGAAAGATGTCACCGAAACACTGTCGTTGGTGTCAGAATACTGGGTAACACCGTTGGTTGAATTATAGTCACCAAAATTAACGGTGAGCGGCTGCGCACTCGTCGTACCTGGGAATGACAAATTAAAGCTTACCGTCGCCGCCGTTGTTGTATTGGTGGCAGATCCGGGTGGCGTTGATTGTGTGTAGCCTGTGCCGGATGTTATACTTCCGATCGTTCCAACTGGATTTGAGCTGTTGAAAGTAAAAGGAATTGTGGCCGTGTAATCTGAAGTCGCGGATTTTCCGTTGGCTACGTCCACATTTAGATCCCACGTATTAGTACCTGTATTGGTCCAGGTAAATGACATTTCATGGGCGTTACCAAGGGCATCGTAGACCTCGATCGAAGACGCAGGAAATGGGCTCGTGCTCGTTGTGTTGGATGGTAAATTGGCGTTGTAAGTTGCCGTTGAGGTTTCGACTGGATTGTCCAACAAAGCTGAGATTTGAATAGGTTGGGCTTCTGATGTGTTTACTGCACCTGTTGTTTGATCAATGCTGTAGCCATCCAGAAAGTAACCGGAACTATTAACGATATAGCCGTCTTTATTGAGGGTAAAATCACCTTGGCGTGTGTAATATTGTTGCCCGCTAAAACTTGTAGAACCGTCTGCATTGGTGGTAGCTGGTTGAACAGCAAAAAAACCTTCGCCTGAGATGGCAAGCGCCGTAGAAGACTGCGACTGGATCAGATTGCCCTGAACGTCATTTTGGTATTGCGGTGTAGCCGTTACACCGCCTGGGTTATTGACCGCTGCGTCAGACGACGTAACCAGGGCTTCGAAATTCGTGCCGATAGCCTTAAACCCTACGGTTTGTGCGTTTGAAAGACTGTCCGAAATGTTGCCAATGGCGGCGGACTGGGCGTCTAGGCCGCTAACGGCCACGGTTAATGCTGCGAATAGTGACATGATCCACCTCTTGCGTTCGCGCCATAAATTGAAAAGGCGCAGTTATCCGAAGATGTATGAGCAAGCCCCATGCCAAATCTAAACACTTTGATTCAATTGTCTTTTTTCGATAGAGATCGCCAAGGAGACGTGTTTAAACGGCAAATATTTCCTAGATAAAGACCTTAAATTAAAACTCTGTTGGTTCGCGATCTGGAATTTCTGCCTTGCGACGAAGAACGACGGTCTCCCGGTAAACAATGTATATCCCAGCTGCGATCACAATGACGGCGCCAAAAAATATATTTCGCCCCGGCACATCACCCCAAACAACATAGCCAAAGGCCGTCGCCCACAATACAGCCGAATAATTGAACGGACTAACAATAGCCGCAGGCGCGTGTTGATACGCCCTTGTCATGAAAATTTGTCCAAGACCCGCCAAAATGCCATTGAAACCCAGCAACAAAAAATCCTGCCACGCTGGCGGCTGCCAAACAAATGGCAACGTTGGCAAGGTAAGGAGTGTGGATATGAGTGTAAAATAAAAGACAGTTGTCGTTGAAGGCTCCGTGCGCCCTAGCGAACGAACTCCTGTCATTGCAAGGCCATTAAAAACTGCGCTACTCAAGGCAACAACGCCACCGATAAGTGTCGCGCCATTTGTGCCGGGCTGCACCATGATCAACACACCAACTAAACCGATAATAAGGGCAGTCCACCGATGCAGACCAACCGGTTCTTTTAGAATTAAAACAGCAAAGAGCGTTACAAAGAGTGGTCCTGAAAAGTTAATGGCTACAGCGTCAGCCAGCGGTAAGAGATGAAAGGCGTAAAATAAGCAGATCATGGAAGCCGTGCCAACGAGGGCGCGAAAAATGTGACCGCCAAAACGTTCGGTGCGCAGCGTCTTTATTCCGCCAGCGGCCGTTACCATAATCAGGCTTGGCACCAAGGCAAACAGACAACGAAAAAAAACGACTTGTAGTACAGGATTGTGATTAGACAGGTGCTTGGCGCAAACACTCATGAGTGTAAAGAAAAACACACCTATCAGCATCGAGACGATGCCGCGACGTGTGTCGTCTTCGACAATTAGACTATTGAGCTGAATATTTGCCATGCGGTCTTAAAAAGCAAAAAGGGGTTGCCAGGCGCAACCCCAAATTTACAAATTAGGTTTGGGAAAATTAGTGTAAAGTTCCTGCGATCAAGCTCACGGGTACATGGAGATACATACCAGCAATTTCGGCGCCGTTATTATGCTTCGTCAAACCCGCATTCGATATATGACTGAGGGCGGCGGTGATACGCATATTGTTGTCGAAGCGCCAGCCAAGTTCAGCCATGGAACGAAATTCAACGAACGAACCGAGAGAATGACTGTCACCTGCTTGATATAAACCAACACCTTCACTCCAAGTAAAAATGCCGTGGCGACCAATATAGCCGTCCATGGCCCAACCGCCGGATCCATATGTCATACCACGTGAGGTCGTCTCAAAGCCGACATAGGGATGAAATTGAATGTACTTGTCCCAACTGCTGAAATAGTTCGAAACCAGCGGCAATATCGACAGGCCCCACCTATACTCAAGTCGGAAATCAGCGGAATTGGTTTTTGGCTGGTCCTTACCCTTGTCAAAATCATAATAGCCAGCACCGAACGAGAGCAGGTCGGGTTGAGCGGTTGAGCTTGTTGAGGTGTCTGAGTTTGTTGCTTGGGCGGGCGGCGTATTTGGTGCGGCCTGTGCGACTGAAAAAGACAAGACAAAACTGATCAAAGCAACCAATAAACTACGAGCCATTTGGAAAAATCCTGAACAGAGGGGCGGGGATGGGCAATAACCTTGCTGAACCACCCAGGAATAGCAAGATAATTCTGTTTTTCTATTTCCCTTTCAAACTCTTGACGATAATTTCGTGACAGTTAGGTGACAGGTTTTTGTGCACTGCCAGATAGCTCAGGGCCGAGCGCATCTTCGCCTGCCGTTTAGGGTCATAATCACGCCAACGCGTGAAGGCTTTGGCAAGGCCTGCGGCGCTTTGTGGATTGAGGGGATCAATTTTCATGATCATTTCGGTTACAAACTGGTAGCCAGAACCGTCTTTTGCATGAAACCCGGACGGGTTGCCGGCAAAGGCGCCAATGAGGGCTGATACGCGATTAGGATTTTTAATTGTGAAGGCCGGATGCTTCATCAACTTCATGACATCACCCAGAACATTCTGTTGTCGCGCCGAAGCCTGCACGGCAAACCATTTATCCATAATGACCGGGTATTTGCGCCAACGTTTTTCAAAAGCTTCCAATGACTTATCCCGTAAGGGTGAGTTGCAATCAGATAAAATGCCCAGGGCCGCAGCTTGATCTGTCATGTTGCCACCTTTAATGGCTTGCTCATAGGCACGCTTGAGAATGGGCTTGCTTTGAGAAGACGCGAGATAAGCGAGAGAAAGGTTCTTTAAGCTACGTTTGCCCATTGTTATGCCATCTGTCGCTCGAGAGTTTGTATTGCACAGTGACATAAATATTTTTTCTAGATCGTTGTTGAGCGTCGCTGCCATCAATTTAATAAAGGATTTGCGCGTGGCGAAAACCAAGTCAGGATCGATCAACTTTTTCTGCATACGTAACTCAAGACCGAGCTCGGTTTCGCTCGGCGGCGATAGGGCTATCGCCTTAAATGAAGCATCAAGTTTTTGGTCATGAATTAGCCGTCTCAAAGCGTAAAAGAACTGCTCAAGTCCATTGGGTAAATTTATTTTACCCTTAGCTGATATCATGAACATCAGATATTTCATGTAAAGTTTCTGTGCTGCCTCCCAGCGATTAAAGGGATCTTTGTCGCACGCAAGTAAGAACAAAAGCTCTTCATCTTTGAATGTATATTCAAGGCGAATGGGGGCCGAGAAATCTCGCAGTAGAGATAATACTGGCTTGGAATGAATATTATTAAACCGAAACACTTCTTGCGGCTTTTTTATCGAAAGCACTTTTGTTCCAATCAGGTCTTTTCCTTGCCTATCCAAAAGGCCTACTGCAAACGGTATATGCATGGCTTTTTTCTTGGGTTGGCCTGGCGTTGCGGGACAAAACTGCTTGGTGCGCAAATGAAGAGTTTTTTGCTTCGCGTCATAGTGGCTTGAAACTTCGAGCCGCGGGGTTCCGGCTTGCGAGTACCAGAGCAAAAATTGCCCGAGGTCAATTTTGTTAGCGTCAGCCATGGCTTTGACAAAGTCTTCACATGTTACAGCCTGTCCATCATGTCTCTTGACGTACAAATCCATGCCCTTGCGGAACCCTTTGCGACCCACCAACGTTTGTAACATGCGCACAACTTCAGCACCCTTTTCATAAACGGTCACGGTGTAGAAATTATCAATGGCCTGATAATGGTCCGGCCGCACAGGATGGGCCATAGGGCCAGCGTCTTCAGCAAATTGTGTGCGGCGCAAAGCCCGGATATTGCCGAGACGCTCAACAGCAACTGAGTTCATGTCTCCACAAAATTCCTGCTCTCGGAATACAGTCAGGCCTTCCTTAAGGCTTAACTGAAACCAGTCGCGACAAGTAATCCGATCTCCAGTCCAATTATGAAAGTATTCATGGCCAACAACGCGCTCAATAAATGAAATCGTGCTGTCCGTTGCGGTCTCTGGTTTTCCCAGAACACACGCATCGTTAAAAATGTTCAACCCCTTGTTTTCCATAGCGCCCATGTTGAAAAAGGGCGTCGCAACCATCATGAAACGATCGAGATCATAGGCGAGGCCATAGCGTTGTTCATCCCATCGCATAGCTTTTTTCAGCGCTATCAAGGCAAAATCGGTGTCTTTCTTCTTGCCGGGCTCAACATATATTTCGATCAACACACGACGACCGGAACTCGTTTTAAAATAGTCGCTGACTTTCTCCAGGTTGCCCGCGACAAGCGCAAAAAGATATGCCGGTTTCGGATGCGGGTCTTCCCATTTTACCCAATGACGGCCGTTGTTTTCTTTGCCCTTGCTGATTAGATTTCCGTTGGCCAACAATACTGGAAATCTCTTCTTGTCTGCATGAATGGTGACACAAAACTTTGCCATCACATCGGGGCGATCGGGATAATAGGTAATGTGCCTAAATCCCTCCGCTTCACATTGCGTGACGAGCATGGGGCCCGAAGCGTAAAGTCCACAAAGTGCCGTGTTTTTATAGGGATTATGGCTCGTTTCTAATTCAAGAACGGCACGCTTGGGCATGCTTGGGATACAAAGCCCTGACTTGTCCAACTTGTAATCGAGCCCTTGAAGCCTCTTTCCATTGAGGCAAATGGAATTAAGTCGTTGGGTCTCGCCGTTAAGCTTAAGCACTGCGTTTTTATTTTTGCTTTTCGGGTTGCGTCGAATGGTGAGACGTGATTTCACGCACGCCTCATTATCACGAATATCAATGTCGAGCTCGATGAAATCGATCAAATAGTCTGGGGGAGAATAATCTCTAAGGCGAACTTCTTTGGGGGATGACATGCGCACTGTGTGGCTTGTTGGAATTGATCGGCTGACGCCTCTTCTTACCATCTATGCCATTTTTACGAAAGCAAAGATAAGCCTGCTACCTAACAGCTGCCATATATAGATCTGAAAATGTGGAGTTTTAAAAGCGCAAGAAGTACGAGCGCTAACCTACAGCTAGCATTCCCCCATCCGAGGACCAGGTGGGTTGAAATCGCCCAGAACGGAGAAATCCGGCACAAATATCGACGGCATCGCCATCATATAAATCTCCTCTACCCGACTCAAGCGCATCAAGTGTTCTTTCGAGGCCGGGCGGCTTCATGCGATAGGCACGGGGATACAACATAGAGTCAGCCACATCAGCCACAGTCAATATTTTTGACAAGAGAAGAAGGGCTTCGCCCGTTAGGTTATCGGGGTAACCAGAGCCATTAATGTGCATATGATGTTGACCAACGACACGGCAAATGGTTTTGGTTCGTGCACTTGATGGCAGAATAGATCTTATAATCCTGACGCCGCGATTTACATGTCTTTGGAGCTCCGTAAATTCTTCGATCGTCAACGGCCCCTGTTTATCAAGCAAACCCAAGGGTTCTGTTAATATTTTTCCTACATCATGCCAACGCGCCGCTATAAATAAATCCTCGATATCGAGCTCGCCGAGTTGCATTCCCCTAGCGATGGCGACAGATAAATCGCTGACGCGAATTTGATGGTGGTAAGTTTCGGGGTGAACAAGGCGAACAAGCGTGTTCGCCATCTCCAACTTTTCATATATATTATCGTTGCTCGGTGCTGGCCTATGGTTAGGCAGATCGCCATCAAAGCTGACACCGACCATCCAGCTTTTAAAGCTTCGACTTATAGCGATATTGGCTGAGACATAGCCACCATCTTTGCGGCGAAAATGTATCGCGCGACGCTCACAGAAGCCATTACGTGCGTGTAAAAGCTCGGCCTGCAACAGAGGTTGGCTTTCTTCGGACACCAAATCGCTAAGCGGTTTGGGTTCTAATTCTTTACGACTAAAACCGAGAACATTTGAAAGTGATTGGCTGGCGAAGACAATGTTGGCATCGGGGCTTACGATCATTGTGCCGCCCGAGGTTGTCTCAGGTGAAAAAGAAGCGGGTATAACGTCAAATCCAAGAATGGCCGGAATATACAGCTCCATGAACATAGCTCCCTGACAAATTTACCTGACTAATATGCAGGGGATTGTACAAGAAAACGGGGGCTAGTTTAATTACTTTCTTTCACCAAATGAGAGATTCTATAGTTAACCCAGCATTTACCATGGTCGATTGTTATGGGGATGAAACAGAGAAACGGGCACTATTTGGCTTTATCAATTCTTGGGGGGACGACTTAGTTCTGGTGCCACTGAAAAACTTTCACCGCATCCGCAGCGACCGGTTTCATTTGGGTTAGCAAAATCAAAGCCGGATTTGATCGCGTCTTCTTTATAGTCCATCACCGAGCCAATAATATAAAGCGATGCCTTGGGATCAACGACAACGGTTATGCCGTGTTGTGTTATGATATCAGCCAATCTTGGTGCCGCTGAAATCTTGTCTAGATATTGTAGATCATAACTCAACCCTGAGCAGCCTTTGCTTGTTACGGATACAACAACAGCCTCTGGTTGTGGTTGTTTTTGGCCAAGTAAGTGACGTATGCGCGCGGCGGCGGCCGGCGTAATTGTAAGCGCTGCCCCTGCTACTGACCCTGTGGGCTGCTGCTCGGGACCTGTAATATTATCTAAAGACATCAATAGCTCCTCAGTACATGTTGAGATGCAGTCTTGTTTCATCTGACATTTTATCTGGTCCCCAAGGCGGATCCCACACCAGCTCCACTTTGACATCGTGCATTTCATCAAGCGCGGATACCGCCTGTTCGACCATGGCCGGCATCGTTCCGGCGACCGGGCATGTCGGTGAAGTCAAAGTCATTTCAATGTGCACATTGAACTTCACTTCATCAGCCGGCTGAAGATCGATTTTGTAGACCAGCCCAAGGTCATAAATATTAACAGGTATCTCGGGATCAAACACCGTGCGCAATTGCGCGATCACCTTTTCTTCAGGTGTTGTTGGCGTTGTCTCTGTATCGATCGTCTTATCCTGCATTTTCTAGTCCTTACTACTTACTTAAAATGGGGTCGATTTTGTCATTTACAACACATAAAGACACTCTATTCCGTTGAAGCCTTAGGCAGGGCGCTCAACGCAGCTTGCATTGTATGCCAAGCCAAAGTTGCGCATTTTACCCGCATTGGATAATGCCTTACACCTGCTAAGGCGTGCAGCCGGTCAATTTCATCCTGGGTTAACCCAGCTGTTTTTATTTCGCCTGCGCCTGTGCAAGCCATGTGCATAAACTTGAACAGTGTATCTGCTTGCGCTCTTGTTTTGCCTTTAAGCATCTCTGTCATCATTGAGGCAGAGGCCGTTGAGATGGCGCAGCCACTGCCTTGAAATGCCGCATCGACAATGGTCCCGTCTGCGTCAAGGGTCAGGTAGACAATGAGACGGTCGCCACAAAGTGGATTATGTCCCAAGGCTTCCCTGCTGACATCACCTGGCTTACGGAAATTGCGGGGATGTTTGCCGTGGTCAAGGATCAGATCCTGATATAGATCACGCAAGTCAGCATCAAGTGCGGCTATGCCATCCATCATCCAAAGATCTCCTGCACTTTGCCAAGAGCGTCAACGAGCGCATTGACATCATCTTTGGTTGTGTAGAGTGCAAAGGAAGCACGCGCAGTTCCTGGAACGCCCAATATGTCCATCAAAGGCTGTGCACAATGGTGGCCGGCTCGTATGGCTATGCCCTGACGATCTAAAATTGTGCCAATGTCGTGCGGATGTGCGCCTTCCATTACGAAAGAAATCACCCCTGCCTTTTTGGGGGCCGTACCCAAAATCTTCAAGCTGTTTATGCGCTGTAATTTCTCGGTCGCATAGTGCAATAGCTCGGTCTCGTGTTGTGCAATGCGCGACATGCCTATGTTTGATACATAGTCTATGGCAGCGCCCAGACCAATGACTTCGACAATGGGCGGCGTACCGGCTTCAAAGCGATGCGGCGGATCCTTGTATGTGGTTTCTTCAAAAGTGACGCTAGCAATCATGTCGCCACCGCCTTGATAAGGCGGCATTTGCTTTAGCACATCGAACTTACCGTAAAGAACGCCGATGCCTGTGGGTCCGTAGAGCTTATGACCTGTAAATACATAAAAGTCGGCATCAAGATCGCGTACATCTACCGGCATGTGCACAACGCCTTGACAGCCGTCGATCAACACCAAGGCGCCTTGGGCGTGAGCTAGAGTAATAATTTCCTTAATCGGCAATATTGTTCCTAGGGCATTGGAGACATGAGCAACGGCAACAAGTTTAGTACGTGGCGAAAGTGCAGCCTTCACGTCTTCCAATCTTATGTCGCCTTCTTTCGTGATCGGTATAATACGTAGCTTAAGTCCAAGTTCCGCCCTCAACAGCTGCCAGGGAACGATATTAGCGTGGTGTTCAAGCGCCGTTATGAGGATCTCATCGCCTGATTTTAAAAATTTTCGCCCCCAGCTCGAGGCAACCAAGTTAATCGCTTCGGTGCCAACGCGCGTAAAAATAATTTCATTGGTGGATGCTGCATTGATAAATCGACGTACAGTTTCACGTACAGCCTCGAACTTATCAGTCGAACGTACGCTGAGTTCGTGTACGCCGCGGTGAATATTGGCGTAATCATTCTCCATGAAGCGTTGCATGGCTTCAATAACCATGCGCGGTTTTTGCGCGCTGGCGGCGCTGTCAAGATATATCAAGGGATGCCCGTGGATCTCCTGTGACAGGATGGGGAAATCTTTTCGATACTGCTGAGCCGCGAAAAGCTGAGGCGCTGCGCAGGCAAACAGTTCATCCGCAGGTGCTGCAGCCGGCTTAGACGCAATCATTCAACCACTCCTCAATTCGCTGTCGACAATACTGGCGCCAATCATCGACACGAATTTCGTCCACAATTTCGTCAATAAAACCACGCACCAACAACGCGCGTGCCTGGGCTTCACTTAAGCCGCGAGCACGCAAATAGAAAAGGGCGTCAGCATCGAGATCGCCGACACTGCAGCCATGGCTACATTTGACGTCATCGGCATAAATTTCTAGTTCCGGCTTAGCATCCATCTCCGCTTGGTCAGAGAGCAGCAGAGCGCGGCACAGCTGATGTCCATCGGATTTCTGCGCTGCCTTCTCAACCAAGATCTTGCCTTTGAAAACAGCGCGAGCTTTATCTGTAATGACTGACTTGTAGACCTCTCGGCTCGAGCAGTTTGGCGCGGCGTGCTTCATACAAGTTGTTGTATCAATATGATCATCACCTTGCGCCAGCATGACACCATTGAGCACACATTGGGCCAACTCATTAGATAGCGTAACGTTAACTTCATTGCGGACTAACTTGCCACCGCACAATAAAGTGAAATTATCATAGTAAGCGCCCTCAGCAACACTCACCTCGGTCGTAGCAAGATGTGCTGCCGCAAATGGCCCGGCAATTTTGCCGTGAACGAGCTTGGCCTGTGATGCTAGTTCAATGGTTGTTTCCACCATGTGAGCAACGGGATGTTCACTCTGGCTCTCATGCCGCTCCATGAGGGTCAAACGGCCGCTGCATCCAAGCTCAATATGTATCTTCGTCGTAACTTCTAAGGCCTGTTTTTCCGGTGCATTAATAAAAATTAGTTCAACCGGCGCCGTTACAAGACATGTTTGACCCGCCAGTTTTAGCCTATAGCCATGGACGGTATCGCCTTCGATAAAACCTGAGGGTAAATCGGCAAACTGTGATTGATCTTTTTGCCAAACACCATTGATAAACACCAAATAGTGGGGTTGCTCTTTGCCAAGTGGTTTTGCACTAGCCCTTAGCATGCCATAGCCCTCGATGTTGGACTGATATGGCACCTTGGCCAGAGCCGCGAGGCTGGTGTATTTCCATGCCTCGCTATTCTTCTGGCTGCGCTCGATCAAGGAAGCTAGCGTCATCGCACCCTCACGCAGCATCCGGAATAAAATCGGCATAACCCTTGGCTTCTAATTCAAGGGCCAGCCTAGGTCCTCCGGACCGTTGGATTTTTCCTTGAACCAAAACATGTACGTGGTCAGGTTGAATATAATTAAGCAGCCGTTGATAGTGTGTAATGACCAGCATAGCACGGCTGGGGCTACGCAAAGCATTGACGCCGTCTGCAACAATTTTCAGCGCGTCAATATCGAGGCCGCTATCTGTTTCATCGAGAATACACAATGCCGGCTCTAACACCGCCATCTGTAAAACCTCATTGCGCTTTTTTTCACCGCCTGAAAACCCAACGTTAACCGCGCGCTTCATCATATCTTCAGTCATACCGAGCTGCTTAGCCTTTGAACGTAACAGCTTCAGCATTTGCATTGCGTCAAATGTACTTTCGCCGCGCGCCGTCCGCACGGCGTTTAAAGAAGACTTAAGAAAGTTCATGTTGCTTACGCCGGGTATTTCGACTGGATATTGAAACGCGAGAAAGATCCCCGCCACCGCGCGTTCTTCTGGTTTCATCTCCAGGAGATTTTGGTCATTAAACAATACAGAACCTTGGGTCACTTCATAGCCCTGACGCCCAGCCAGGACGTAGGACAGCGTGCTTTTCCCGGAACCATTTGGCCCCATCAATGCGTGGACCTCGCCGGCCTTGACTGTTAAATCAAGGCCCTTAAGAATTTCCCTACCGTCAATGGCGGCATGCAAGTTTCTAATCTTAAGCATTTTAGTTTACCTTATAAATATTTTTAAATTTTGTTCTTATCTTTCGACCCAGTCCTCGTTATACCGAATTATCCATAAACGTGGA
Source organism: Alphaproteobacteria bacterium (assembly GCA_013286365.1). Classification (GTDB taxonomy): domain Bacteria; phylum Pseudomonadota; class Alphaproteobacteria; order UBA9219; family UBA9219; genus JABDFY01. The sequence goes on along the minus strand of JABDFY010000009.1, from coordinate 9,945 downwards.
TATACCGCTGACCAAGCCAAAGAAAAACTTCGGCACACGAAGCTGCGATGAGGACGACAAGAAGTACTCTTACTATCTGTCCTGCAAGTTTGTAGCCAAACATGTCCCTTGTTAGAATCCAAGCAGCCTGGCCGCCAATCAGTGCTGCCAGAACAAGGACTGGAAAAAAATATGGTCCTACCATAAGTGAATTTGAACTTGTCATGATTATCCAACACTCCCCTCTAAACTGATGCCGACCAATTTCTGCGCCTCAACTGCGAATTCCATCGGCAGCTCAGCCAGAACCTCCTTGCAGAAGCCGTTGACGATCAAAGCCATGGCATCTTCATCGCCAAGGCCGCGTTGTTTACAATAAAATAGCTGGTCCTCGCTAATTTTTGAGGTCGTCGCTTCGTGCTCGATCCGAGCCGAAGGCTGCTTCGATTCGATATAGGGAACGGTATGGGCACCACACTGGTCGCCAATAAGCAAGCTATCGCACTGCGTATGGTTGCGCGCGCCCTTAGCCGTACGAAGAATCTTGACCAATCCGCGGTAAGTGTTCTGAGCCTTGCCGGCACTAATGCCTTTGGAAATAATTGTCGAGCGCGTGTTTTTCCCAATGTGGATCATCTTGGTGCCGGTATCAGCCTGTTGATGGTTATTGGTGATAGCAACAGAATAAAATTCGCCTACCGAATGATCGCCTTGCAGAATACAGCTTGGATATTTCCATGTGATGGCCGAACCAGTTTCCACTTGCGTCCAAGAAATTTTGGAGTTTCTGCCGCGACAAGCCCCGCGTTTGGTTACAAAATTGTATATCCCACCGCGACCGTTTTCATCACCTGGATACCAGTTTTGTACGGTGGAGTATTTAATTTGTGCATCATCCAATGCCACTAACTCCACGACCGCCGCGTGCAACTGATTTTCATCGCGTTTGGGTGCCGTACAGCCCTCAAGATAACTTACGTAAGACCCTTCATCCGCGATAATGAGCGTGCGCTCGAACTGGCCGGTATTCTCAGCGTTAATCCGAAAATAAGTTGAAAGCTCCATCGGACAGCGCACACCCTTGGGGATGTAAACAAACGAACCATCGGTGAACACAGCCGAATTTAGTGTGGCGAAAAAATTATCTGTAATCGGAACAACGGAACCAAGATACTTTCTAATGAGTTCGGGGTGTTTTTGTATGGCCTCCGATATTGAGCCAAAAATAATGCCCTGATCTTCGAGTGTCTTTTTGTATGTTGTGGCCACCGAAACACTGTCGAATACGGCATCAACGGCAACACGCGTCTCAACACCAGCAAGTATCTCGCGCTCGCGCAGCGGAATACCCAAACGCTCATAAGTCTTCAGCAATTCAGGATCAACTTCATCAAGGCTCTTCAACTTCTTTTTGGGCGCAGCAAAATAATAAGCTGCCTGATAGTCAATGGGCGGATGTTTCACCATCGCCCAGCTAGGTTCTTTGAGCGTCAACCAATGACGGTAGGCTTTCAACCGCCATTCTAATAGCCAGGATGGTTCGTTCTTCTTTGCTGAGATAAAACGCACCGTATCTTCGTTTAAGCCCTTGGGCGCTGTTTCGGACTCTATATCTGTGACGAAACCAAATTTGTATTTTTGGTCAGCAAGATCTTGGGCGCTTTTTTTTGTTATGACATTCATTGCGCACCACTTTTGCTTTCTAGCGCCTGCAACACTTCTTGCGCGTACTTCCTGGGCACCGCCATCTCCGCCAATGAAACTGTATCCAATGCCGTACGCACAGCATTGTTAACTTTGTCCCAGTTGCCACTCATAGGGCATAGCGCTTCAATTCGACAGCTCTGGTCTCCACCTTCGGCACAGTCCGTGAGGGCAATAGGCCCTTCGACCGCCTCTATGACTGAGGCAATTGAAATATCGCTAGCCGGGCGGGCCAGGCGATAACCTCCGTTGACCCCCCTATACGCAATGATGATGTGTGATTTCGCCAAGAGCTTCATAATCTTGGCTGTCGACGGTACGGGGAGCCCTGCCTTTTCAGCTAGCTCAGCTGCTGACCATAGGTCTTTACCCCCTCTAACTATTTGAGTTAGAAGGGTAACTGCATAATCCGTTAATCGGCTAAGTCTCATCATGCTGCATCTTACTGTAAATAGTACCAATTTGGTACCCTTATTTTATTTTGCTGCTGGGGGTATTTGTCAAACGCCGCTTGCTTGGTACATGTAAGTATACGACAAGAAAATGGCAACCACGCTTTTTACCAGCTCTGTCTGCCTAGCGCATGACAATGGCCCCGGTCATCCCGAAAGTCCTGACCGGCTGATAGCTGTTTTAGCCGAACTCAATCGACAACCCACCTATGCTGCCCTTAAACGGCAAACCGCGCCACGCGCATCGTTAGCTGAAATCGCCCGTGTCCATGACGCCACATATATAAGTGGTATATTCTCGCGCATCCCAGACCACGGCATTGTTGCGCTTGACGGAGAAACTTCTTTATCGCCAGCCTCCGGCGAAGCAGCCTTGCATGCTGCTGGTGCGATAATTGCTGCCATAGATTTGGTGTTCAACAAAGACGAAGCGCCAAAGCTTCAGAATGCTTTTTGCGCCATAAGACCGCCTGGCCACCACGCCGCCGTGCCCCCAAGCAGCGGCTTTTGTTTATTTAACAACATAGCCATCGGTGCTGCTCATGCAATGGCCGAACATAATGTTAAACGTATCGCCATCGTTGATTTTGATGTGCACCACGGTAATGGTACGGAGGCCTGGGCAAAACAATATCCAGACGTGTTGTTTATATCTTCACACCAGTTTCCACTCTGGCCCGGCAGTGGTCGTAGCGAAGATAAAGGCCTCCACGGTAACATTGTAAACATCCCTCTTGCGCCAGGAACCGGTAGCATGGAGTTTCGATTAGCCATGCAAAATATGGCATTCTCAGTAATCAAAGAATTTAAGCCGGAGCTCATCATGATATCGGCTGGCTTCGATGCCTATCACGATGACCCCTTGGCAAATATGCAACTTGTTGAAGACGACTATTTCTGGGTCACGGCCGAGCTTTGTAAATTGGCAGCGCATTTATGTGATGGCCGCGTCGTAAGTACACTTGAAGGCGGCTACAACATAGCCGCTCTCGCCAAGAGCGCTGGCGCACATGTAAGGGCCCTGATGGCAGCATAGTTTTCTCCCCTCTCGGGGGCACTCGAGACAAAAGGCCGAAGCCAGGATTTTCAATCTTGAAAGCCCAAACATAGAAAATGTTTAAAAAAGCTGACCCAGTCCTCGACAAACCGAACGGAGCCGTCTATTTCGTTGCACGAGATAAGGCTGAAAAACGATAAGATTGCCTTTCTTTATCGCTATCTTGCGAAAAACCACTCATTCAGCTTAAAGTCGCCTCCTCATGGAAAAAACCACACAGCCCCTACCCAATGATATTGCTAAGTTGAGTTTTGAGGACGCCCTTCTTGAGCTTGAAAAACTCGTCAAGCAGCTAGAAGATGGCAAAGCCAAACTCGATGACGCCATTGGCGCCTATGAACGAGGAGCCCTGCTTAAACGACATTGCGAAACCAAACTGCGCGAGGCCCAAGCTAAGATAGAGAGCATTAGTGTCGACAGCAACGGCAAGGCCCGCACCACTCCCTTCAACTCTTAAACCAAGAATACCTCCATGCCTTCCATAAGCCCTACTCTCGCCGCCGCCATGGCGGATGCCGCAAGCGCCGTAGTTGAAGCGCTCGAGCATATATTGCCAAAATCAGACTTCCCCGAACAAAAGTTATTTGATGCCATGCGCTATGGGGCGCTTGGTGGCGGCAAAAGATTGCGCCCCTTTCTTGTCTTGAGCTCAGCACAGATCTTTGGTGTCAATCCCGATTGCGCTCTACGTGCTGCTGCTGCGGTTGAATGTGTACACTGCTACTCATTGGTCCATGACGATCTGCCGGCTATGGACAATGCCGACCTACGCCGCGGCAAGCCAACCGTTCATAAGAAATATGACGAAGCCACAGCAGTTCTTGCAGGTGATGCACTACTTACTATTGCATTCGAAATATTATCTGATCCACGCACGCATGAAGATCCGCAAGTACGCTGCAGGCTGGTAACTGCCCTTGCCAAAGCCTCTGGCGTCCATGGCATGGTGGGCGGACAAATGCTCGATCTCATTGCCGAAACAACGCAGCTCGATATCGGCGCAATAACGCGGCTACAACGCATGAAGACAGGCGAGCTGATAGCCTTTTCAGCCGAAGCCGGCGCAATTTTGGGAAAAACGTCGCAACAGCAGCACAATGCTCTGCGTGCCTATGCCCATGATCTTGGCTTGGCGTTCCAAATTATTGACGATTTGCTCGATGCCGAAGGCACTGAGGCTGAAACTGGCAAGTCGGTTGGACGTGATGCAAAAGCCGGTAAGGCGACGTTTGTAACTGTGCTTGGCGCCTCGCGCGCACGCAATCAGGCAAAACTACTATCAGAACAAGCCATCCAGCACCTGAGCGTTTTTGATGGCCGCGCCAAGCATCTTGAAGACGTGGCACGGTTTGTTGTTGACCGTAAATCGTAACGCCGTTGCCAAGAGCAAAAAGTAATCGCCGCGCAGACCTTGCTCTTGTCGAGCAGGGCTTGGCTACCGACCCAAAGAATGCTCAAGCTCTTATTATGTCGGGGCGCGTCTATCTCGAAACTAAACGCATCGATAAAGCTTCTCAAACCATACCCCTTGACGCCCTGTTATCAGTTAAGGGCAAATGCCACGATTTTGTCTCTCGTGGAGCCCTTAAACTGGCAGCTGCGCTTGATCATTTTTCCATAGTCCCCAAAAATCAAATCGCGCTTGATGTCGGTGCTTCAACAGGAGGGTTTACGGATCTATTGCTACATCGTGGCGCCAAAAAAGTTTTTGCCGTCGATGTCGGCACCAACCAACTGGCATGGGAACTACGGAACGATCCGCGTGTCGTCGTACTTGAGAAGACAAATGCGCGTGACCTAACAACGATGATTGTCCCTGAGGCACCCAACATCATCACATGCGATGTGAGCTTCACAAGTCTGATATCGGTCTTGCCTGCAGCACTCCTGCTTGCGGCGCCAGAGGCATGGCTTGTTGCCCTTATCAAACCACAATTCGAGGTCGAAAAATACCAAGTTGGTGCTGGTGGAATAATCCGCGACCCAATCCTACATCGCGCAGCTTGCGATAAAGTAGAAACCTGGCTCAGAGCACAAAAAAACTGGAAAATTGTTGGCCTCATCCCAAGCCCAATTACGGGACAGGAAGGAAATCAAGAGTTTCTTATTGTATCAAAGCGTTGCTAGTGTTGTGCTTGCCGCCCATGAACAATCTCGAAAGTAACGGCATGTCACGCCTAAAATTGGTCGTCATTTTTCTCTTGGTTTTTATATCGGAAGTATTGTGCGCTCTATCCGCATGCGCCGCAGACAGCGAATTAAAAAACCAATCACTCGCCTCTCATACCGGCATTGCTATGCATGGCGCACCGAAATACGACGATGGCTACACACACTTTGGTTATGCCAACCCAGACGCTCCCAAAGGCGGTACATTAAGGCTGGGCGTAACCGGAACTTTCGACAGCACAAACCCGTTCATTATTCGCGGACAACCGGCGTTGGGGCTTGGTGTATATCTTTATGAAACTCTCATGGCCAGGAGCTGGGACGAGCCATTCTCACTTTATGGTCTGATTGCGGAAAGCGTCGAAGTACCAGATGACCGCACGAGCGTTACTTTCAACTTGCGGCGTGAAGCGCACTGGTCTGACGGAATACCCATTACGGCGGATGACATCTTGTTTTCTTTTGTAACTTTGCGCGATCAAGGTCGGCCCAATCATCGCACCTACTACAAGAAGGTTGAGAAAACCGAAAAGCTCGACAATTATCGCGTAAAATTTACCTTCACACGCAATACTGACGGTTCAGTTGACCGTGAAATGCCTTTGATCATGGGCCTCATGCCTATCTTGCCGCAACACGATTGGCAGAACCGTAATTTCAATGAAACCAGCTTACGCATTCCTATCGGCAGTGGGCCCTACACAATTTCCAAACTTGATCCGGGTCGCTCCATAACTTATCAGCGGGATCCCCATTACTGGGGAAATTTAGTCCCGGCGCAACAGGGTTTGTATAATTTCGATGCGATTAAAATTGATTATTACCGTGACGACAGTATTGCGTTACAGGCGTTCAAGGCAGGGGCATTCGATCTACGCCGGGAAAGCGATCCCAATAGATGGATCACGGCCTATGATCATAAAGAAAATATTAAAATGGAAAGACTGCCGCATCACCGGCCAGAACCCATATCTGGTTTTATCTTCAACACACGTCGCAGTCTATTTGTAGATCCGGTTTTACGCGCCGCCTTACAATACACTTTCGATTTTAACTGGATCAACCGCAGTCTGTTTCATGGGCAATATCATCGAACGATCAGTTTTTTCCCGAACTCAGAATTAGCAGCACCGTCGTTACCTGAAGGAAAGGAAAGGGATATCCTAGAATCTTACCGTACTTTATTGCCCGACAGTATATTTACTGCACCCGTTACGCCGCCTGTCGCCGAGAACGAGGCAGCCTTCCGTGATAATCTTTTAAATGCCAGCGCCATGTTGCGCAAAGCCGGTTACGTTTTACATAACGATCAGCTTTATACACCCACTCATACGGCCGTATCTTTTGAAGTATTGCTCAGCGACCCTACTGAGGAAAAAGTTGCCCTCGAATGGGTGCGCGCATTAAAACGCGTCGGCATAACGGCGACCGTCCACACGGTGGATGGTGCGCAATATCAAGAGCGTCTTACGGAGTTTAACTTTGACGTCACGACCGGCAAGTGGATTAATACCTTATCGCCAGGCAACGAACAAATTTACTTTTGGGGCTCAGCCGCCGCTGATCAGAAGGGCAGCCGCAATTATCCTGGCATCAAGGACCCCGTCGTCGACGCACTGGCACGCGCCATACCGGCAGCTAGCACGCGAGAGGATCTTGTCGCTACGACACATGCCCTTGATCGTGTCTTGATGTCTGGTCACTACATAATTCCATTCTATTATCTTGGTGCCGACCAAATCGCTTATTGGAGCAACCGTTTGCAAAGGCCAGACGCCATGCCGCTCTATGGTACCGTTCAAGAAAGCTGGTGGGCAGCGGCACAAAATAAAGATCAAAAATAGTTTTAAAGTCGTAGTTATAATCTTGTTTTCAACTATCAGAACGGTGTGTTTTCATACTTTATTAAACCACGCCTTGTTATTGTGGACGCAGCAATTTTCTTATTAGAAGGATACATGATGAGGGGCATGGCGGCGCGTTTTTGTAAAAATCAGAAAGGCACCACGGCAATTGAGTACGCCTTCATATGTATTCTCGTTAGCGTCGGCATTGTTACGGCCCTTATCGTGATCGGCTCTACGCTGAGCCCTATTTTCTCGTCTGTCTCAAATAATCTCAAGACTTCTTAGCCCAGAACAATCTTCAAACTCATCTTGGTGCCTTGGATTGACTATTTATGGACGCGGCCCAAAGAACGTGAAGACCGGGCGCTCGCTTTAAGCGCTTTAGGCTTTTTCGCATTAGCGGATTTTACGGCGCTCGCGATTTCGACAGGATCACCCATAAGTGCAAGGACAATTACCGTAATTATCGCCCCGCCAATCAAATCGGCGAGATGGTGGCCACCAATAGCAGGCGTGGCTAGAACGACCAGGGTATTTAAAAGAAATAGAGCTGAAAACCACAGGCCTCGACCGCGCATCGCGTAGACTAATAAAACGGCCATGGCTAAATGAAACGACGGAAATTGTACAACACCCTGTACGTGGTTGAGCTCTATGATTTTCATGCTGCCATCACGCAAGGCCATAAAAATATCTACGTAGGGCTCATGGGTCGGAACATTGAAGTATATGAACGCGCCTGCCGTCGGTAAAAAGCCCGATATAACAATGCAGGTAAGGCTGGTGACAACAAAGAGCCAAAGAAATTCGCGCATGCGTGCAAACTGCCGACGGTAGTTAAGCAAAATGAGAACGACGAACATCTGTACGGCCAATGATCCGTATATAATTTTTAACGTGCTATGTAACAAAGGGTGGTTTTTAACCACGCCATACATCGTCGGCCAGTCGAAACCCAAATCGCGATCTATTGTTACCAAATACTTGTCAAACAGCGGATGGCGCAGAGTAACCATCAAGTAGCTGAAGACGGCCGCCACGACTGTATAAGCAATGAGAGCTGCCGTCGCATTGACCAAAAAGGCGATCCGTTCGTCGGGACGAATATGCGTATAAATCAGGCCCAACGCCAAAAGCGCGGCTGTCGTGACAAGTGGCAACACTGTCGTGGGCCATGAGATGCTCATACCATTGCGGCCCAACCAAGTAACGTCAACGAACGCAAGCAAGGCGACCAGGGCCCAGATGCGATTGAACTGACCCCGATTGAGGTGGCCTTGCAAGAATTCTTGCGCAATAAACTTTATCGTTTTGCCGCCAAAGCGATGTTTTGTTTTTTGAATTTTTATGCTTTGGGACATGACCATATTTTGTGAGTCTCAAGGTGGATTGGGTAAGACTTTGTGTTTGAATGAAAAATCACGAAATTTATCTTAGGTAGACAAAGTTAAATTTGCGTAACCGCCTCCATACTCTTTTGCGGCATGAAATGGGTGATGTTGTTTATGAGCATTAATAATGCCCCTCTATGAAAGCTGATTTATGAACATGGCGCATCGTCAAAATAATATTGGGTAGTGAACAAGAACGTCCATGAGCTTTTTTAAGAGCCCAACAAGAGCGATTGGAAGCTTCTTTATGCCCTCGCGTTAAAACGAAAACGCTTACAAATGAAAGTGTTGGCGAGAGATAGTGCTATATTCGAAGTAAATTCGTTCGGCTTTACATGCGTATTATCTCATTGTTTTTGTTGAGAAAAATCTTAGTTCTCTTCACCTTTTTTTAAGCGATCTCATCTAGTCTCTTGTGATGTGCGGACCTCCTCGGGTTCAACACAACGCACGGAAGACAGTTAAACGCAACGCAGAAAACAAGGAGATATACTATGCGCAATTTGATGACACGTTTTGTGAAAGAGGAAACAGGTGCAACGGCGATTGAATATGGTTTGATCGCATCGTTGATCGCTGTTGCTATTATCGCCGTATTGCTGACACTTGGTACGACCTTGTCGGCAGTGTTCACGACCGTTCAGAACAACCTGAAAACGTCATAAGGTTGTTTCGGCTAAAGGCTAGATGCCGGTGTTCAACACCGGCATCGGCTTTTGGCAGATTTTTCGATATGGGTTTTTGTTGACCCCGAGCCTTTGACGGACGAGCCTGCTCCAATCCAGGTTCGCCCGTCGGAGCGGGGTCATCAGCGTTAGCTGAGACGCGTAATAAAAAATTAATCTCTCCTATCAGCGTAATAGAAAATTAATTTCTAGAATTATTAACTTCTGAAATATCACAGCCTTTACCTGACATTAGATCCCGCCCATGTGTTTTTCGAATGTTCACGGCTCATTAATCCTGTTTATGCATAGTTGGAGATGCACCGCAATCGCGGTCATGGTTAAAGTCAGAGAATTGTCACAGTAGAATAAGTCAATCTGTGGAAAATTAGACAGTTGTGTTTAGGCACAACGCAGAATGGTTGTGAAAAGAAGGTAGCCTATGGTTCTTCAATTAACCGTATTTCATGTGGCGATTTTAGCAGGCGCCGCTCTTTTGCTGATCGCTGCTGCAGTTAGCGATGCGCGTCGTTATCTGATACCTAATATAGTTTGCGCCGCCTTATTGCTGCTGTTTCCTTTTTTTGTTTTAACCGCACCACGCGCCATAGAATGGGAGCAGCATCTCATGGTATTTGGTTTGATGCTTATTACTGGATTTGTCATGTTCGCTGGCAACAT
>JABDFY010000008.1 GCA_013286365.1 Alphaproteobacteria bacterium | reverse complement strand
TACGATCATTGCTAGCCAAGCGATCATCAGCGGCGCTTTTTCAATGACACGCCAAGCTATGCTGCTTGGTTGGTTCCCGCACATGCGTATCACCCAGACATCTTCAGCTGGTTATGGCCAAATTTATGTTGGTACTGTTAACTGGATGCTGATGTTCGCCACCATAGGCATTACAATCGCCTTTGGCAGCTCCGACAGCCTCGCCGCAGCTTACGGTGTTGCCGTTTCATTCACCATGCTGCTGACAACTTGCCTTTTGTTTGTGGCGATGCGTGAGGTATGGGGATGGAAGTTGCTGCCAAGTTTATTGGTTGCTGGTGCATTCTTTACGATAGATTTAGCATTTTTTTCGGCAAATCTACTGAAAATATTTGAGGGTGGCTGGGTACCCATTGCTCTGGCCGCGCTGGTCTATGTCATTATGGCCGTGTGGCACCGGGGCGTGCTTGCTGTATCGCAACAGCTCACATCTCAAGTCGAGCCGGTTGATTCTTTTATGCAGTGGGTTGCGGCCAGTAAGACACCACGGGTTCCCGGCACAGCCGTATTTTTTAACGCGTACGACGACACAAAGAATACCTATAACGAAAAACCACAAACTCATGACCGGGCCGAATACCCAGCCGATGCGTGCTGTTCCTTGAGACTGCGAAAAAAACAGGCACAACAAAATGACGACGGAGATAGGAAGAATGTCATGCGTTAAAGAAGGTGTTGCGATTTGCAAACCTTCGACAGCCGAAAGAACGGAGATAGCCGGCGTTATGGCGCCATCACCGTAAATAAGAGCTGCACCAAACAGACCAATGGCAATAATGGTTGGGCGGTTGCTTTTTTTTACGCCGAGAAGGGACATCAAGGCTAAAATCCCACCTTCGCCGTCATTATCAACACGCATAACGAAAGTTACGTACTTTATCGATACCGTGATAAGTAAGGCCCAAATAATTAGAGATAAAAGTCCAAGCATAGCCTCAGCTGATGGCGCCCCGCCTGAAAGACTGATAACAGTTTTAAATGTGTAGAGTGGGCTTGTGCCAATATCTCCAAACACAATACCAAGTGCCGCAAGCACAAGGCTGGGCGAGAGTTTTAGCGGTGTATGCGTACTCAATGGCTCACGCTTACGCTCTTCTCGATCCGCATTACTTGCGGATATGTGTTGCTGATGACTTCTAAGGAATATGGCCAACTACATAGCTAGTAACGACTAATCGTTGGGAGATCAATCTAAGAGTGTGATGGCCTGTAATGTGACAACCCAGGGGGCATTCCCACGTGGGGGCTTGGATTGCTTTGCCTAATAGGTGCTTAGGCAATTGAGAGAGACAACTGGCCGCCCATTGGGATCGCAGCTGGGATTTGGTGTATTGCTGGGCGTTTGCCCAGGTGCACATGTACCGGCAATAAAAGCAAGGGCAGCATATTTGCCTGTAACGCCCTGACACATCCATTGTTCACAAGTCACGCTGTAAACTTTATTATGATAATCTTGCTGTAATGAGGGCAAATCCACTGGGGTAGCGATCTGGTCGCCTGTTACAGGACTGGTGTAAGTACCGGAATAACTCGGAACGGACGTGTCTGAAGGTAACTGTGTTGCCGACAAGTTCGAGCCATTACCGTCACTGGAACCACCAGGATAGAACACGCAAGCATCGGCATAAGGGGCACACGTTGCTACACCTTGGGCAGCAACACATGTGGCGTAGTAAGCCGCCATCGCTTGATTCCAACCCATGAGTGTCGCACCACCGTAAGCTACTCCTCCAGAATCGACGCCAAGAGTTGCAGCATTTCTAACATAGAGTGGGGACGCGCCGGGTGGCGTTTGATTAATGCAATTCAAATGCCCGCTGGCATCATAACCCAAGATCTGATTAGCGGCACAAGTGGGAACAGGCGCAGGTGTCACCGGCATTGTTGTGCAGCTGAAGGTTGTCGGACTTGTTTTTGTAAGTATACAACCTGTCGGTTGGCCTACAATATTGTTGAGTGTCGTTGCACTGTCTTGATCCAATTTGACGCCATTAATCGTAACAGTAGTGCCGCCCACATCGCCTGTTGATGTTTCGATATTCCCTGACGTCGTTTGGATAAAACCAGACTTCGTCGTAAAATTACCGGCAGTCGTGCTTACATCACCCGTGCCATCGATACTAAAATTAGTACCATTAATATCTATGCCGCTGGCAGCAGTGCCCTGAATTTTGAATTGACCATTGACGCCGTCTAATTGCACAACACCTGATCCTGCGACTGAAGTGTAGTCGAAATTAAAACCAAGTGGACCAATCGAGCTATAGGTATTAGAACCAAAAAACGTAATGCCGGTAGGAATAAAACTTGTCCAGCTTGCTGGATTAACGACGTTGGCTGGCGCCGTGAAACCCACATCGCTAGCAATAAGGCTTTTTGAGTTTATTGAACCGGATTCTGGATTGACCAAAAGTCCACTGACGCAATTCAGCGCATTTTGACCATCCCAGGCCAAGACTTGAGCATCACCCGAACCAATGGTTGGACAAATCGATGTTGTCGTTGCCCCAAGAGCCCCTGATAACTGCAACGGCGGCAGCATTTGTATATTGTTGGGTGTGGTACTTGCGGCATGCGCAGGAGCGGATGCCAGTATCACGCTTACAGCGATGACGGATGCAAACCGCATATAGTCATAAAAGCTCATGGTCACCACTCCGCACGATGTGCGTGCTAAATTGTTACCAGAAATAAATTAATACCGTACTACTAATTTACTCACTCTTAAATTCTTGGCTTATTTCAATTCATTCATGGAAGAAGTTGTTTGGTTAGATTTTGATACAAATTTTAATGATTCTATGGGCTACGAACATTTAAATAAGATCAACCCATAACCCACTCATATTGTTGGCTGTCCCTAAAAAATAATTTTGTATCAAACGTGACTTGGGGTAGTAGACACGAAAGTATGCTTAAAAAATCGATAATAAAATATTGTCCTAATTTTACATCCACCAATTGGCTTTCCCAGAGTTCATCCAATTCATAAAAAAAACATTTAGTTATGTGATGATGTAAAAAATGTAATTTTTAAATAGGCGATATTCACTGGGGCATACATCATGAAATTTAATAATATTACATTTCTTTTTCTCTCTTTATGCATTTTTGCATACGCTTTTTCGGCCACAGCTTCACCGAATAACCAATCTTCAGTTACTTCAACACCGGGTCCTAATCAGGTAACAGTTGGACCTCTGGTCCCACCGGCAAACGGCCCCGTCGCGCCGTTCAGCATCGACCCCCGATTTCCGGGGGCTGATAAATATAAACTTGTGTTTAGCCCGGGAATAGGAAATGCGCCGGGCATATCACCTCGACTACTTAGTATTACCCCTTTTGATGCAAACAGCAGAGTCGTTCTCACGACCTTTCCGTTTGAAAAAGACCATGTGAATTATCTCGACTGTCCAGCAGGTTTAATAAATATGTACTGTACAAGCTGGCTCACCCCTTCGGAATCGGGTACATGTCCAACTAGAGCTGGTGTTATTGATCCAGTTACGCATCTGAGTGCTTGCGAACAGGCCGGGTGTGATATCGGGAGCGCCGGGAATGATACTGGATATTATACGTATGCCCAATGCAAACCTATATAGCCTCATTCAAATAAGATAAGCATTGTACATTCACTCGTTGAAAAGATCTATAAACGCGCAGTTATTGGTGATGGAAGGCAGTTTTATATTAAGTTCCATCTCAAAGGCATGTCTGGACGGCCCACAGATATCTTCGGCGTAGAGCATCGTAGTTTTGCAGCTTTTGCTCAACACGCAAACAAGCAAACAATAAGACCGGAAATTTAATCCTTCACAAGATTTCTTGTCACGGTCACAATTGAGGGATGGTTTTTGTCAAAACACTGTCGAGATAGTTGGCCCATTCCTGCATCATCTTCTTACGCTCAAGTAGGTCAACATCTGGACCTGATCTGTGAAGTAATTGGTTAAGCAACCAACCCTGAGCGAAGCCATTTGAGGGGTTTCCTAGAATGGGCATCATTTCCAATCGGTTAACCTAGTTTAAGGCACGTAACTAAAGAATTTCTTGCCAAAAAGGTAATAACTTTTATATCAAGCACGACAGCATTCAATCCACCAGCATTAATGGTGAAGTAAAATGAGTGCTGCACTTTTAACAGACTTAGAACAACAAGGTTGGCACCGGGGGTTCAAATTAACACTTTACTCTTAAAAGCGTTGCCTGGGGTAGATTGTAGCGATAGAGTGTTGCGCATTATTTCATAATTATAATTATATGGAGAAGGTTGTGCCGTTTGATCTTATAAACAACGTAAATGCTGATGGATCTTGGGACGAAGCGGCATTAACCGAAGAAATTTTAAGGGTAAAACCTCAAAGTGGTGATCCACTTGCTGCTTTTAAGGCCGCCGGCGTACCTGCGGCACCGATGTCCACATTATGGGGGCGTGCGCATGAAGGCAGATTGCAAGAGACTGGCCTCAAATTCATCCATCCCGACGGATCAGTTGATGAATATTCGTTCGGACGGATGCGGCAGATTGTCGCGGAAATGTGTGAGGAGATACGTCGCAGAGGATTAAATCCTGGCGACACATTAATTTCTGCTACGCCTTTTTCCCCTCTTACGGCTTTCTTGCATATCGCAAGCTGGTTTACAGGCACCAACCATGCTCCCGTTCGTTCTATCAGAAAATCGCCAACCCCGGGTGATATGGCGGCGGTAAAGACTGATATCAAAAATCGACTCGATTTGCTAGGAAATGGTGGCAATTCAGCTAATAAACTCCTAGTCGCAACAAGTGATTATAGAATTCCCGAAGTCATAAGAGAGCTTTTCAACAATTTTATTGAAGCCGGAGATCCACAACCGCGCCATTTTTTTGAGGCTGCTGCAGACGAGGTAGGTCTTCCACCAGCTGCGCGTGTTCCTCCCCTCGGTTATGTCGTAACGATTGCCACAACAGGAACTTCAGGAGGGGCTAAATTCGTACGTAACAGGCAATATCAATACGCCTCAAATGCTGCTGCCATGGCTGCACATATGGAGCTTGGACCCAAGAGCAAATTCCTTGGTGTTCTGGATTTGGCGCACGCCAATGGCATTATGCGTTTTCTGGCATGCTGTGGCCTTACGGGCGCACAGATGGTTATGACGCCAAGATTTGATCCTAAGGCCTATCTTAAAATAATACTGGAAAATGATACCACTCATCACGCGCTCGTACCTTTTCAATATACACAGCTTATTCAATATGTTGAGAAAGAAATGGACGGCTGGCAGCGTGCTGGTTTGAAGTCTGTACTGCAGGCACGCGATGCACGGTTCTTTTCAAGTGCAGACAAGCTACCGCTTGCTACGCGAACAAAGTTTTTCGAAGTGTTCGGCATTCCGCTTCAGGAAGCCTACGGGTCGTCAGAAGGTATGGTCTATATAACAGGCCAATCTGTGGAAGAAGTGCGCCACAATTCTACCTTGCGCTCAATTGGCGAAGTTCTTCCTGGACAATGTATCAAATTAATGAAGGCGGAAGATCCTGGGGTACGTTTTAGCCCCGATTACGTCGGTGAAGAAATTGCTGGGACTGGTCAACAAGGCGTCATCCATGTCCAAGTTATGGAGGGCGACTGTTATGCGCACACCGATGATCATGAAGATTACTACAATGATGCTGAAGGAAGGCGCTGGTGGATCAGCCACGATCTCGCTCATCGAGAAGAAGTTAGAGTTGGAGACGTAATAAAACTGGTCTTAGTTCATGATGGACGCGACAACACAGTGTGGAATGAAAAAGGTGTTAAGTGCAGTTCCAGCGACATAACAGGTCCATTGGATAACGTTGGTTTTCAGTCTTGGGCCTTTGGTGTTCCGATGAAAAGATTGGCTGAACTTGGCTTGGTTATGGAAAATGTAGCTCATGACCCGAGAGGCCACGAACATATGCCCATTGCCGTGGTGCAAGTACCTCAGGGCATGACTGATGACGAAGCGCAGAGAAAATTCATCGAAGTTTGCCACAATATGCCAAATGAACCTTTCAGACCAAGGGCAGTGTTTTTTGTCAGGGGTGCATTACAGGTACCTGGAACTCAACCTGGAGCAGTTGCCAAGGCAGCGGATATTCACGCGCTGCGGGAATTTTTAAGTAGAGGTTGGATAACAGTTACTCCGTTTGATCCCGCTATACCTCCCGAACGACGCGAAAGGATGTTTGTAGTCGATTACAAACGTGAAGGAAATGACCATGTCGTATCCCTTCATGGCGGAGGTGGACATACAGATGCAGAAGTTATTCTTCAACGTCCGATTAATGAATATTTTGAATGGCGTCAGGCGGCCAACGACGGATCAGCTTTAGGTCGTGAGGTTGTTCTGGGGCAAAGATTAGGAGTTAGTAGCGCACTACCGGCCGTTGCAGCCTAGTTATTAACGGAAAAATCCTTCTGAGCCCTCAACCCGGGGTATAGGCGGCGGCAAGCGCCGAACGGCGTTCGATAATTTCTTGCAAAAGAGATTTTCCGCGTAATTGCTGGAATTGCCGTTCGATATACGCGAGACCGGTGTCACCAAACGCAGCATGAGCGGCTCGTTTCAAATCATCCGTAAAATTTTCTCTTACTGTTGTTCGAGCTTCGCCTTGGATGATTATCGATCTGCCGCTTCTGTTGCCGGCTACGGCATTAAAAAAAGCGCCGGCATCACGGCTTGAATCTATTTCAATGGAAGAGAGAACACGACTTATTTCCTCCCTCGCGTCCGGTATTTTTAAATAATCCTCAGGTGTCCGACCATAAATATCTCTAATATTTTGTACATCCGCATTCATGTAAAAAGGGATGGCCCGCTCAAGACCAAGAATGAAACAATAATGCGCTGCAGTGCGTCCTTCGTTGTCTTGCGCAGTAAGCGACAGTTGGCCTGGGTAAAGCCGAGCGAGTTGTATTAGTATAGACTCAGCCCCCAATTTGGCGGCAAGGATGGGGATGGTTTTTCTTTCGCCGTCCGTGATTGAGAGATCCAGTTTACCGCGCGTGACCTCCAGATAGGTGGAAGCTGTATCAAAATGTTCGTAAGCAAGAATCAAATGAAGGGCTGTGCCAAGGACAGCGTATTTTGGATTGCGAGGAACACTGTTAAAATCTATTCTGAATTCGCAAAGAACCGGCAATATTTCGTCGACGAATTCTTCGCACGTGCAAAGGGCGTGAGCCAGAGTGTAGCCATTATCTTCGGCCTTAACGCCCGGCGGCAGTAGAGTGAGGCTAAGCTTTATTCGTTCGGCCTTATTCCCCATTCTTCGATTGGACAGCGTTATGAAAGGATTGGCGCCGGCGAGAATAAGCTGGTTCGAGACTAAATAAACCGCTTCTTGATCTATAGGGTTACCCTCCACAAGATGAAATTTTTCACGATTCTTTTGCATCTCGGCAAAGCGATGCACACGCATAAAAAGTGCCGTGGCAATCCGTTGCGGTACAGGCTCTGTACGTTGAGAAAGTAAACTGGTAAGTTTTTCACACTCAAGTTCGCATGCGCAGCGAATAAGATCGGCATAAGGCGCCAATTCCGCAGGAGAAAACTCGTCGTAAAAATAGGGACGAGCGTTAAAACGCGAAGGTGGAAATTTAAGCATAATTTAATAATGTAAGTTTCAATCCAAAGAAATCATATAAGTGCGTTTTAATTCAATACTGCTTTTTATAAGACTGCAATGATGCGCTTCCTTTTAAACTCGTCAAAATATATAACGCATATCTCTGAAACTAATAAGCAATAGGTCTCATTTGTTTCTCCATGGCCTTCAGAATTTATGGTTAACAAAAAGGTGCCATTGTTCGTCATTAGCGTCATGCATCTAGAGAAAAATCATTATACTCATCGTCTTGGGAGTAAGCATTACCATAAGGTAATGGTACGAGTGGTGCCGTTGGAGGGATTTGAACCCCCGACCTTGGCTTTACGAAAGCCCTGCTCTACCGCTGAGCTACAACGGCGGTATCTCCTGGATGCTTTAAAGGTTCAATCTTGTCCCGTCAACTAATGGACGGCACCATCATAGACCCAGTGTGAAACGATCTGTTCGGCTTCTGACGTTGCAACATTTGGATGATACCAGTGAAAAACAGAGAGAGCCGCGTCAAGGGCGAATAAGTCTGGCACGTCCTGGCTTTGCATTTCCTTATAGGCGCGTTTGACAGCGTCTTGACAGCAATCGCCAATGCAAATGGCTGTTGTTTGTTTTTTGTGCTGTGGCATATATTTTTTAGACATTATTCTTTTTTACGATTTGATGGCGTGCCACGCTTCACGCCATAAAGTTCTAACCGGTGACCGATCAAATCATAGCCTAACTCCCTGGCAATTTTTTCTTTTAATTGTTCAAGCTCTTCATTTTTGAATTCGATAACTTCGCCGGAGTTAAGATCTATTAAATGATGATGGTGTTCTTCACGGCTTTCCTCGTAACGTGCCCGGCCATCGCCGAAATCCAAGCGTTCGATGACATTGGCTTCCTCAAACAGCCGCATGGTGCGGTAAACCGTGGCAATGCTGATTTTGGGATCAAGTTCGCTGGCACGGCGGTATACTTCCTCGACATCCGGATGGTCATGCGCGTCCGACAGCACGCGGCTAATAACGCGGCGCTGCTCGGTCATCTTCAAACCACGCTCGGCGCATACTTTCTCAAGCCGTGATGCCATAAATCCTCAAATGCTCTTGTTTCTTGCCATCTCTATCACAAAATGTTAACCGACACAAAACAGGGAGCCCCTTATGCCTTATGTCGTTACTGAAGCCTGCATTCGCTGCAAATACACCGACTGCGTCGAAGTATGTCCGGTTGATTGTTTTTATGAAGGCGAGAACATGCTTGTCATCAATCCCGATGAATGCATCGATTGCGGTGTGTGCGAACCGGAATGCCCGGCGGAGGCAATTATTCCTGATAACAATCCTGAAGCGGCTAAATGGCTGGAGCTTAACCGAGAATATGGCACCAAATGGCCTAACATCACCCGCAAGAAAGACGCCCCACCAGATGCCGATGAATGGAAAGGCAAAAGTGGGAAGTTTGCGGAGAACTTCAGTGACAAGCCTGGCAAGTAATTCTGCTTCGCAGGTGCGGTAAGTGGAGGCTTGACGCCACATCGATTCTGATAAAGTTGGTCATTTATTAATATTTATTAACTATTTATATTAATTGCATAAACATCTATCTCATTGATATACAAATGTAATTCAAAATATATAATGAAAGTTTTGCCATAATACCTAACAAATGGTATATAGTTCCCTATGTCGGGCAGTCATTCCGGCGGATATGGCAGAGACCTGGACTACCATCCAGCTTCATCAGCTAGTTAATTGTGCGACGCTTATGCTCAGATAGGCTCGAGTGTGGGTTTTGTGCATCTAGGAAGAGATGAAAGAGGACGAAGGTAGCCACCAGGACTTGTGAGCCCATATTTTGTCATAGTTTGCTGTTACGACCAACAAGAGCGCAGGAGATCAGCAGTCATGGCCGAGAAGTTGGAATTCAAAAAAGGTGATTTTGTCGTATATCCCGCGCATGGCGTGGGACGTGTTGAGGGTGTGGACACATACTCTGTCGCCGGTCAGGACGTGATGCTGTACTCGATCGCCTTTGAACAAGATCGAATGCGCCTTAAGGTTCCGGTTAGTAAAGCCAAGACGTCCGGTTTGCGTCGTCTTTCTTCGCGCGATCGTATCAAGGAAGCTCTGTCAACGCTGCAAGGTCGCTCGAAAGTTCGCCGCGTGATGTGGAGTCGCCGTGCACAAGAATACGAATCAAAAATTAATTCAGGCGATCCAGTATCAATTGCAGAGGTCGTGCGTGACCTTCATCGCGGTACAGATCAACCCGAACAATCATACAGCGAGCGCCAGATTTATCAGGCGGCGCTTGAGCGCTTAGCACGCGAGCTTGCTGCTGTTGAGAAGATTGATCAGCTGAAAGCGACGCAGAAGTTGGAAACCGTATTGCTTCGTGAACGCGAGAAGAGGGCTGCTTAAAGTCCCGGCTAAATATTTTCTTTGACTGTCTATAGCCTTTTAGGGCGGGATTTTATCCCGCCCTATTTTTTTATTCATACACTTAGATGCTTATTAAGCAGCGGCTTTTTTCTCGCTAACGGCCTTAAGCATAGCCTCGGCACTGGATACATCGAAGGCGCCTGGCTTTTCGATCGCCAAAGACTTAATCACGCCATTCTCAGCATAAAGTGCAAAACGCTGGCAGCGAGAGCCAAGACCATAGCCTGTGCCATCCATTTCGAGCCCGAGAGCCTTTGTGAAGGTGCCATTGCCGTCGGCGAGCATTGTGATGCCTTTGGCTTTTTGGCCATCTGCCCAAGCTGACATGACGAAAGCATCATTGACGGATAGGCAGGCGACATCAATGCCTTGGGCTTTAAACTGGCTTAAGTTTTGTACATAGCCCGGCAAATGTTTGGCTGAACAAGTCGGTGTAAAGGCACCAGGTACGGCAAACATGACGACTTTCTTGCCTTCAAAGACGCTAGCTGTGGATAGATCTTGCATTCCATCGCTGGTCAACTGTTTAAGATTAGTGGCTGGGATCTTATCACCAACTTTGATGGTCATGGCCGATCTCCTGTTTTGTTGAATTAACCCTGGGGGCAGGGGGACATTACGGCTTTATCGCTTGAACAGCAAGTTATGCTCAGTGTTTTGCTGGTTTAGCTGCCTTATCGAGTGCCTCAAGCACGGCATGATGTGTTAATAGTTCAGGCAACACAATACCTTGCGGTGCACCGGGACCAAACACAGCATTAAATGGTATGCCGTAACGACGGTATTTTTGCAGAAAAGCGGCAATGGTGGGATTTGGATTTGTCCAATCGGCCTGCATCGCAACGATATCGGTATGAAACAGCCGCTGCTTTACATCGTCTTGAGACAGAATAAATCTTTTATTTGCTTTGCATGTCAAGCACCAGTCAGCCGTAACGTCGACAAAAACCGTTTTGCCATCCATGACATCCTGAGAAATTGCGGTTTCATCAAAAGCCTGCCAACTCGTATCAACTTCAGCTGGCGCCTCTGGCGCATATGGCTCAAGTATGGTGAGGCAGAAAGCCGATAGTATAAAAACGCCAATAGCGTAATTTAAAAAACGTCGCTGCGGATTTATTTTTTGCAAGCCGAGTAGGCCTATAACCCCCGTCATGCATAGAGCTATGACGATGGCGACGCGAGGCGATAACTGGGCAGCCAGAACCCAAATAAGCCACGCCGCCGTTAAGGCCAGCGCCCAACCAAGCAGGTGGCGCAAGATAACCATCCATCTTCCAGGTTTTGGCAGTGCCGTTGCCATGCCGGGCCACAGGGCAATAGCGAGATAGGGTAAAATCATGCCAAATCCAAGCGCGCAAAAAATGATTAATATGTTGCGTGGCCCTGAAGCCAGCGCAAAGCCAACGGCTGTGCCAAGAAATGGCGCCGTGCATGGCGTGGCCAAGAGAGTTGCAAAGGCGCCGGTGGCGAAATCGCCGGCTAACTTTGGGTGGTAGGCCGTATCGCTTAGCGTGTCTGCAAGAAGTTGAGGCAACTTGATTTCAAACAAACCCAACAAGTTTGCGGCGAAGAAGGTAAGTAATATGACCAGGCACAAAAGGAAAATGGGTTGTTGAAACTGCACGCCCCAGCCGATCGTAAGTCCTGTTTCTTTCATGACGATCGTTACGCCAGCTAAAACCAAAAAGGAGAACAGGATGCCGGCGGCGGTTGTCAAAAAGCTATGGCGCACCGTTTTAGCCTCGCCACCGCCGTGGCTGGCTACGCTTAATATTTTAAGCGATAAAACAGGTAGTACGCAGGGCATAAGATTGAGAATAAAGCCGCCGATAATGGCAAATAAAATGACGATACCAAGGGGCAATGTAGGTAGCGAAGGCAAAGGAGGCGGCAGTACTTTTGAAGGTGGCGGGACAATTTCTTTCTGTTCGGCGGCATGATCGCCGTCAGTTATGGTAATGGTCAGCGGTAAGTTGATCAAACCATTACCTTCCAATACCTGCTGGCCCGCTAGTTTGACGTTAAATTCGGCGTTATGTTTATCCGCCCCCAAGCTCATAACCGGAGGATAAAAGGCGATATTTTTTTCGGTTTCGATGAAGATATCAGGCGCCGTAAACTCATCCTTCGACGTGACATCGATAGTCAAACTTTGAGCATCACTGGACAGCGTTATATTTTTAACATGCATACCGGCGGTATCGTCATCAATGGGCACTAGATTTCTATATTTGCGTATCAGTGACGCTTCAGCGCTTTCCACAGCAGGCCCCTTGGGTATGACGAGTTTCAGGACAAAGTGTTTAGGAACACAAATATCGCTGCACACCAGAATGTCGGCCGTTATATCGAGCGATAAAGGTTTGCCAGGCATGCGTAGCTGGGCATAAATCGGAAGCAAGACATGCTCATTGTAGCCAATGGTTTCGATGCCAAAAGTCATCGAGCGCTTGGGCGCTGGATATAAAATTGTTGCCGTTTGTAAATTACCAGTATCATTGAGGCTGTTTTTCCAGTCGAATTGTGGCGGTAGTCCGGCTTCGCCTGGTGATCGCCAGTAGGTGTGCCAATCCGGCGCCAGTTGAATTTCAAGACCAAGCAGAATGGCTTTCTCATCGCCGACGCCATCGACGCCCGAGACAATGCGCATGGCGGCCGTGCCATCCTGTTCCCAACTGCTGCTTAAAGCGCGAGCGTTAGAGGGTACGGCAACAGTCAGTAATAAAATTATTATAAAGACGAGGCGAGACAGCTTCATTTGATGATTAATTCAACCCTTCCGATTCCGGCCATGATGCAATAAACTGACCCTATGAAGAAAGGTAAAAGTCGACCCGAAAGGCTAAAGTCATGAAAGGCTCAGGTTATGGAGTCGGATAAAATGTATAATGCCGGATTTTTTATAGATTCGGGCCGGCTTACAGGCCAACTTTTAGTCGCCATGCCGACGATGCCCGATTTGCGCTTTGCAAGGTCGGTTGTTTATATTTGTTCTCACGGCGATGGTGGTTCCATGGGTTTGGTCGTCAATCGGCTTTATGGCGAGATCAGTTTTCAGGCGCTTTTGCACCAACTCAATCTTAAACTTGCCGCAGAGACCCCTGAAGTGCCAGTGCATTTTGGCGGCCCCGTCGAAGTTGGACGTGGCTTCGTCCTGCATTCGACCGACTATTTACGCGAAGGCACCATGCGAATCGACGACAATGTTGCTCTCAGCGCTACTGTAGAGATTCTTGAAGCCATATCTCAAGGTCAAGGTCCGGAGCGCCTTCTTATGGCGCTAGGCTACACAGGCTGGGGTGCCGGGCAGCTCGATGCAGAAGTTCAGGCGAACGGTTGGCTTACGGCACCAGCTGATGAGGATATTTTGTTTGGCAGTGACATCGAAACGAAGTACGACCGGGCGCTGGCTAAAATTGGTATAACATCGGCTATGCTGTCGGGCGAAGTTGGGCACGCCTAATAAAATCTCAGGTAAATTTATTTTTTTGTCTACGTACTTCGTAAAGGGAAACGGCAGCCGCATTCGATACATTGAGGCTACCAATTGGCCCTCCCGTCGGTAGGTGAGCAAGTTCATCGCATTTCTGTCGTGTCAAATGGCGTAGCCCTTCGCCTTCTGCGCCGAGGACAAGGACTGTACGGCCAGATAAATCAAGGGCACTTAGATCTTGTTTCGCTTCTTCAGCCAAGCCAACGCACCAATAGCCAGCTTCCTGTAAATCATCGATAGCGCGCGCCAAATTGACGACATGGATCTGAGGGACGTATTCGATGGCGCCTGAGGCAGATTTTGCCAATACACCTGTCGTGCTGGGAGCGTTACGTTCGGTCATGATAACAGCACCAGCACCCAAGGCAGCAGCCGAGCGAAGTATAGCACCCACATTGTGAGGGTCGGTCACCTGATCAAGCATAATGAGTAGATCGGGTGGCGTATCAGCATCTATAACTTCGTGTAACTGCGGCTCGGGCAGGGGCAATGTTTCGAGGACAATGCCTTGATGAACGCTACCAGAGGGAAGTAAGCGATCAAGTTCATAACGCTCAACGCGTTTAGGGGAAGGACGTGCAAGACCAATTTCTGTTGATTCTAATAAAGTTTTTTCGAAGATAGCTTCGCCGGCTTCGGTAAGCCATAATTGCAAACAGCGGCGTTGCGTATTGAGCCATGCTGCACGAACGGCATGGAGGCCCCAAATCAGAGCCGTATCTTTTTGGCGAACGAGTGTGGGACCCTCGGGTTTAGATTTACGATTTCTATCTTCACGAGTTCTGTCTTCGCGCGTTTTATCTTCACGAGACGGACGCGAAGCTGCGCGAAAATTCTTTTTTGAGGTTGGCTTTTCAGCCTTGTCTTGGAACTTTCCGGGCGGTCGTTTATGGCGATAGCTCTGTTTCATACCGTTATAAAACGCGTGCGATTGACAAGCGCAAGCAAATTCCGTACTGCCAGCGTTTCCTATCTGTTTGAACGCCTGTGGAAGGGTGGCCGAGTGGTTAATGGCAGCAGACTGTAAATCTGCCCGCGCGAGCGTACGAAGGTTCGAATCCTTCCCCTTCCACCATTGATTTTTCTATTTCGTTTTCAATGAGATATCAGCTGTTTTTCCGTAAGGCCTTCGGCTAACATCCTATCTCGAACCGAGACACGGAGGTAGGCTAATGTACAATCGTTTGTTGCGTCACTTGCAGCTTGTCTTAGCTTTACTAGCTTTTGGTGTGCTTACGGCAAGAGGCGCTACGGCGCAAGAAGTGTGGTTTTCACCATGGTCTGCCAGCAGTGGGCCGAAGGACTATATGGCTTTGTTTCAGCCGAATTCACCTTGGCAGCGTGCGGCTGCACATGTGAAGGTGTTTGAAATCTCAGGTCATACAATATTAGGCCAACCTCAAACAGACTTTATAGCCGAGATGGATTTACGGAATATGTTCAGCGATCTAAAGCGCCGTCATATCAATCTCGAAATCGGGATAGAGCCATTAACAGCACCAGGGCAACGGGGCCCCACCAATTGCGCCTATCACGTGGAAGGATATGGCGGACCACAGCCGCTTGCGGTAGCAAAGCGAGCGAAGGCTCTCGGGGCTGATGCGGAGTTCTTCGGTATGGATGAACCGCTTTATTTTGGGCACGCCTTTGGATCGCCGGATGGCAAGCATGGTTGCCACGCCTCAATTGCCGAAATAGCTCGAGATGTTGCCAATACAGTCCACCAGGTCCGCTCTGTGTATCCTGGCGTAAAATTTGGTGATGTCGAGCCTATGTCATTCGCGGACAACGATCCATGGTTCAAGAACGGCGTATGGCTCGCCGATCTATCTACATGGTTTGATTCTTATGAAGCGGCGACTGGTGAAAAATTGGCGTTCTTTCGTATCGACGCCTGGTGGACTAAAAGGTTTGCCGAGAATATGCCGGCGCTAGCTCGGCTTCTGCGCGCCAAGGGTATACCCTTACAAATTATCTATAACGGCAATGGGCAAGACAAAACAGATAGCGCTTGGATAGCGAGTGCCGTCTCTCATTTTAAGCAATTTGAGAGCGGAAATTGGCCACTCCCTGATGCTGCTGTCATAGAATTCTGGACTCCAAACCCATCGCGCGTGCTTCCTGAAACGGATCCTCTGACGGCGACAGGATTGATCGACCAATATCTTGATTGGCAAGAGACACGCTCCCGCCAATGAGATACTTAAGCGGCCGTCTGATCTGAAACTGGATTTTCTAGAAGTGCCTTAAATCATCATTTTAATGTTTGTATATTTTAATAATCTGTTTGGTGTCGCTTCTGTCACAAACTAACACAATTTTTGTATTGTTGGCCAAACAACACCGATTCGTCATTGACGGTCACCGAAAACGTCATTTAGCTAAAGGACGTTAGAATCGCTGCACTGCATTTTTACAGTGAGGTTACATGTCATTTGGCCGTAGTCGAGACAGAAGATACACGCGTCCCAACCGCGTCAATACGTCGGTAGGGTTTCGGTTCCTTAAAGAGACAAAAGACCAGCGAACGGCACGCGAAGCGGCAGAAGCCACGGCTGAAGATGCAAAAAATAGACGCCGGCTTCAAGCACACATCTTGGCAGAGCATAAGGCAGCAAGGGAAGCCTTTACACTTCCTGCTGATGCTTTGGAAAAAGCTAATGCCGCACGGGCACCTGGAGAACCAACCCTACAGGAATTTGCGCAGCAATTGAAAGAAGATAAGGGATACCCAAGGGGTATCACGGTCGATAAAATCGTAGAAACAATTTTGCTCATGCGAGCGGAACATGCAGCTGAAGACGCAGCCAAGGGTGAAGCCGTACCGGTTGCCAGTCTTGAAGAACGGCTGGGGCTCGAAAGACTTCCGCCAGGGCAAGCTCTGGTAAGTCAAGCTCACGTGGGGCAAACCCTAGTAAGAAGGATCAGAGAACATGAAGCTCCTCGTCTGGGGGAATATAGAGATGCATGGCCAAAGCCTGCAGGTGAGGAGCCTACGCGCAAAAGCCGTCAGGAGGTGCTGCGTGATGCGGCTCTAGCCGGCCAAAAGGTCGCGACCAACACTGCCGTTCTTCGAGCCTAATAAAAGAGCCTAAAAAACCCAATTTGCAACTCACCTAGTCATGTCGTGATACGTTATGGTCACTAATTTCTCGATGACAGTTGTGTTTTTGGCTCCCTATCCACGACTATTCAGCATCTAAAATTATGTTAGAGTGCTCCCATGCGGGTGTAGCTCAATGGTAGAGCTCCAGCCTTCCAAGCTGGCTACGTGGGTTCGATTCCCATCACCCGCTCCATTCATTTCTTTTTTTTGCAGTGTCGAATTCTATTTAAACCGATTGCATGGGAAGTGCTGCAAAAAACTATGTAGTGCTTTGTTTGGCGAGACTTGAAAAATAGTAAGTGCTAAATTGCACAATTTTGCCGTGGTTCTTTTGTCATCAAATATTCTTCAGCTACTTATTTATTTTTCTGGCTCGCAACACATGATGATGAGCCAATGCTTTCAATTTTGTTGAAACCACTTGTATAGACCATACAATTTCTCTATCCAAATAAAGCGGCGGTGCATTGTCGCAGAAATGAGGATGCGTGCGGCTTCGTTGTTCTTTTAGTTCGGCTCAGTTGCCGTTTAATGTCGGCCAACTTTATAATGTCCAATGTTAAGTGGTCGTTCTTTTTGTCTCGCTTTTGTCGTTGCGCTCATAAGCGCGTTTGGCTTCGTGACTTTAAGCCATTCCGGGAATAACACGGATACAAACCTCTCTAACAATTATGATGTCACCCTTTCAAAAGTCGATGGCACACCAGATGCGCTTAATCCCACGTCACCTGAACCGAACGCGGCTGCCCAGCCAAGTTCCAGCTCGATTGTTCCATTGCAAAACTGGTTCGATAATGTCACGGAAACTCAAGATATCGATCCAAAATTATTTAAAGATTTTTGGCGCAAGTGGGAATTGGTTACGACACGTTATAAGCCGGAGGGTCAGCAGTTACGTTTCGTCTATGCCAACAAAATTGGTGCTGAAGCTTTAGCAAAAGGCCAATACCCGTTTCCGGAAGGGACAGTGTTTGCCAAAATTATTGCCCACGCTGAGCATGATCCTATTTTTGATTCCAGCCTTATTCCTGGCTCCATCATTCGCATTCAAGTCATGCTCAAGAAAGCCAATGATCCTAAAGCCCGAGATGGTTGGGTGTATAGCCTCGTACCTGTTTACGATACAAAACTCACGTCTCATCTGACGACAAACGAAATTGATGCCTGTCAGGCATGTCATGTTGTGGCGCAATCGCGCGATATGGTTTTTTCGCAACCTTTCCCTAGCCCCTTTGGCGCAGCCCCGGCTCGCGAAGTTGGTGATAATTCTTTTCAGCAAAGCTTCAAAAAAATGTCGATTGATCAACTGCCATCGCATACCCGAGATCTCGTCAAAAAATTGGCGCCGGAGGCCAAATCCGTGCAGCGGCTTACTATGCCTTCCTTTATCGGCACGCTTGGTGAATCACGGGAAGTCTTAGCCGGTTTTGCCCATAAACAGAACGCCGTCTATATTCTTGGCTCAGAGGATGAGAAGAACATTCTTATTGCTGCACCTCAGGATAACTGCGTGGCATTAACTTCTTTCTATGAAGATGATGCTCAAGATAAAAAGTTTCAGCGCACATGGAGCATTTGTCCCGACCAAAACCAATAAAAAATCTAACGTTTACTTAACCGCAGTTACTCATCGAGTTTTGTTGTGAACGCTCCCTTGTCACCTAAGTTCTATGCTAATCTTTACGCTTTGGCGTCATTGCTCATCGCTGTGACGTTGTTTTTTTCGTACGCCCCTTTAAACAACGCACACGAAGGACAGCATTTTCTGCGTGGCTTGACCTTTAGCGCGCTCTATAAAGACGGCACCTTGCCCATAAGTATTATTGAATTCACCGATGTTACAACCGAAAATAATTTCTTGGCTCGGCGAATTAATAATACGAACGCTAAAAGAGATCTCAATTTTAGAGCGCAAGATATTTTTCTTGATTCGACAAAACGGCAGCCTTACGTATCCGATAAGAAAGTAGTCCGCTATCCCGCGATTGACTACATCCCGCAGATTATTGCGGGCTCTCTTGGCCAGGCTTTTGATCTTAAGCCTGTATCGATCTACTACCTGGCGCGTCTGCTCTGTTTGTCCTTAGGGATTGTGTTTGGTTTTTTAATTCTTCGCCTTCTGCCGGTTTACCATGTGCAGATTATGGTTCTTTTATTGTTACCTACTTTTTGGATCATAGAAATTCAACAATATCCTGATTACGTCGTGACCATAGCGGCCTGTCTTTATTTTGTGCTTCTCATACGTGCTTTCTATACGAAGCGGACGCTTGATTGGCGGCAGGGGATGGGCTTTACCGCGGTAGGCACTGTTTTGGCGATAAGCAAAGTTGTGTATTTTCCCCTTATTTTTACCATTCTTTTAATTTCACCAAACAAGTTTGCTTCATCTCAAAGGCGAGCTTGGTTTGTTAGTGCCGTGATTGGCTTTTGTTTCTTGGCTACTCTCGTCAACGTCCATCACGTCCTGAATGAAACATACAGTTTCAATATTCTTTCTCCCAACATCGTGACAAGTTCAAACCCTCAGAAGGCACTCCTTTTAGTGATGCAACAACCATATCTAGTCGCCAAAGATTTAGGTCAATTGATTTTGAAGGAGAATTTTTGGCGACAACTCATAACAAGTTTGTTTATTTGGAAGATGGCTCCCCTTGCGATGTTTGAGCCTTTCGGTGTTTTGCCTTTTTTGATGATTGCATTACCTTTTATTTTGGTTTTTGAAAACACCATTTCATCGCAAAGCTCGGTTTCTAATACGAAGACGGGAAGTAAAAGACTAACCGCGCGCCAAAATATTGGTGGTAATGTTCTTTTAATTCTTGTGGTCATGGCGACAGCTATCTTCATACTTTTATCGATTTATATTGACGAATATCCGATAACGCCCATGATCCAAGGGCGATATTTTATACCCATACTACCTTATACAACCTTGTTGTTTAGCCGTGACTGGTCACAAGTTTGGCAACGGCGAGGCGCACTATATGAGCTTATTATTTCTCTCTCACTGCTTGCCGTGGTCTACGTCTCGTTATCCGTCCAGCATTACACGCGCTAGCTATGCAGGTTTTTGAACTTGAATGCTAACGAATAACTGATATAGACAGAATACTTCTATAAGGACAGTGAGTTCTATCCAGAGTTTCTCATTACAGTTTCTGTGTTCTGGGATCCATTCTCAAAGACAACGACGAGTTGGTTACAACATGAAACGTTTAGTGTCCTTCTGCACTTCTGCTCTTCGGCGGTATCGGCGCCTCATCTTGATAGCAAGTGTGTGTATTATTTTGGCTGGAGGCTTCGCCTTGGCTAAGTACGAGTATTTTGCGCCTCATCGTATAATTCCGACAACACAAACAATCGCAACAGCACAAACAATCCCGACAGCACAAAACAGTGCGGTCATAAAAAGCGAAAAGCCAAGTGAAGAAAAACCAGGTCCAAGTGTCGACAAGAAGCCATTAATTAATGAAGATGTTTTAATTAATCAGGCCAAAATTAAATATGACGACACACAATCTTACGGTGGCTTCACAATATTTACGCTCCGTTATTCCAAGAATGTATATATTATCGATATGCAGGGCCACATAGTGCATACGTGGCACATTCCTTTTGACAGTGTTTGGCCCAATCCCACGCATATTACAAACCGTGCGGTATGCGGTGATAAAGTCTTGATTAAATCAGCGACTCCGTTTCCCAATGGAGATTTGTTGGCGACTTATACATGCCCCGGTACCGGTTCAGTTACAGGATATGGGATGGCTAAATTTAATAAAAGTTCCGACAAGGTGCTTTGGACTTATGATAAAAACACACACCATAATGCCTATATCGATAAAACGGGAAATATCTATACTCTGTATCATATGCCACTACCTCTGAGTTTAATTTTTCATAAACCTATGCTTGGGGAGGGACTTGCTGATTACATAGCCATCTTGTCGCCCGAAGGCAAAGAATTGAAAACAATTTCCATATTAAATGCCTTCGACAGATCGCCATTATTTAGGCAGGCGCTCATCCAGTACCTAGCATTTCTACTTAATCAACCGGGAGGCCTTCAGCGTATGGATATTTTGCATTCAAACTCTGTCATGAAGTTGGAACCGAAGATTGCTAGCAAGTTCCCTATGTTCAAAGCAGGACAAGTACTCGTTTCCTTACGTGATATGAACGCAATCGCTGTCATCGACCCGGAGACAGAAAGCGTCGTTTGGTTTGCTCTAGGTCCATGGAAGAGACAGCATTCCGCTCAATTTCTCGCAAATGGCCATATATTGTTGCTCGATAATCAGGGATTGGCTGACGAAGAAAGAAAACAAGAAAGTTTAACGAAGAATAATAACAAGGTACTTAATAACAAAGTACAAGGAGAAGAGACTTCTTATTTTTCACGGATTTTGGAATATGATCCGACGACACGTAGTGTCACGTGGGATTTTAGTGGCAGTCCAGAGTTGCCTTTTGCGACGTCATATGTTGGCGATGTTCAGCGCTTACAAAATGGTAATACGATGATTTTGGATTCGCTTCATGGACATATATTTGAAATAAACAATGACAAGAAAGTAGTTTGGGATTGTCAACTGCCGGCCGTGGACGAGGCCGCGTTTAGAAAGCCCGATCTCAGTATGCAGGCAAGAATATTCTCGGCCACACGTTATAGTGCAAGTGATCTACCATTCTTGGCCCCCTAAAGGCTCGGTATGTGTATAAAAAATTTGACAGTGAAAATGCGTGTAGGGGCATTAGGGTCAATTATCCTAAGTCTCATTATTGTTGTATGCCTCGCCCAAGCTGCAGATGTTTGGGCGCAGACAACAGCCTATGGTGATGATGCGCTGGGGCCGGAGGTCAGCAAGGAAAAAAGTTCATCCGATACCAATATAAACAAAACACCGTCACAGACAGAAAAATCTCATGCGATATCTCAGCCAGGCGTGGCCTTTTTGGATCGCTTGCAATCTTGGATGGATAGTTCACCTTCGACGCAAGATATTGATCCAAAACTGTTCAAAGACTTTTGGCTCAAATGGGAATTAGTCACAACGCGCTATAAAACAGATAACGAAGAACTGCGATTTATCTATGTTAATAAAATAGGGGCTGACGCCCTAGCAAAAGGTATTTATCCGTTTCCTGAAGGAACTGTTTTCGCCAAAATCGGTTCTCATGCGGCGCACGACCCTATTTTTGATTCCAGTCTAATTCCCGGACGTATCGTGCGTGTTCAAGTGATGCTGAAAAAAACTGGCGATCCTAAAGCTCGCGATGGCTGGGTTTATAGTCTTTATATGCTAAACCATGCACCTGGGCAGCTTACTACGGATGAAATCGACGCTTGCCAAGCTTGTCACGTCGTTGCTAAATCCCGAGATATGGTTTTTTCTCAGCCCTTTCCAAGCCCTTTCGGAGCTGCGCCTGCGCGTGAAGATGTAAGCTCAAATTTTCAGCAAAGCTTTAAAAAAACCGCAACTAATAAACTTTCTGCGAAGCTGCGTGAATTGGTAAGACAGTTATCTCCCAATACTCAAACGGTGATGTGGCGTAATATGCCGGCTTTTATTGGTACGCTCGACGAATCGCGTGAGGTCTTGGCAGGATTTGCCCGAACCAGTCATTTCGTTTACGCCTTGGCCTCAGCAGATGAAAAAGATATTCTTATTGCCGCCCCTGGTGATCGATGTGCGGCGTTGATCATTCAGAGCGAGAACGACAAGAAACCACGTTTTCTGCAATCATGTCTTGAACCAACGTCGAATAATCAGCAACGTCCTTGAAAGGTGTCGATAAAAAATGACAAACTACCGTGCGACCCTGCGAACGCCCAACCACCTTAATTAGGGCAGTCTTTCAATGTTATTCCGCGTCTTTGTTGGCACTCTGATACTGCTCCTATGCACTTGGGGCGTTGGGGCTTTGGCTAGTGGTCCGATTGATAATGAACAAACCAATTTCGGCGGCGCCTGTTCCGGCACAAATAATGGCGCCGACTGGGATACAATTTTTCAGTGCAACAGCTCGACATGGCAAAGGACGGCTTACTTTTTAGGATCGACGCCTGATAGTTGCGATTCTAATCATGCAGGCATGATCCAATGGACGGGTTCTGCCTTTCAGGCCTGTACGACAAGTTGGACAACGCTAGGCGGAGGAACGGCTTCCCCCCAGCCTTCCAAATTGACAGCCTTTACCAGTACTTCTAGCTGGACACCTCAGGGAGGCAGCACGCTTGCGGATGTTCTTTGTGTTGGTGGTGGCGGTGGCGGCGGTGGTGGTGTCAGTAGTGCTGGCAGTGATCCAACAGCAACCGGCGGCGGCGGAGGTGGTGGTGCCAGTGCTCTCGAACAAACTTTTGTGATCGCAACGCTCAGCACACCTGTAACAATAACGATTGGTACCGGCGGTACAGGGGGTAGTGCAGGAAACAATGGCGGTAATGGCGGCAGCACAACGTTTGGCTCCTATTTGACAACTTATGGTGGAGGTGGGGGTGGCGCTGGCACTGTCGGTAGCAGCTCTGGGACGCTAGGAGGTGGGTCAGCTGGAGTTCTTGGCGCTGCAACGACTTCACAGGGAGGATCAGGAGGAGGCATATCCGCAGCCGCCAACACGCCGGGTACAGAAGACTTATCTAGTCCACAGGTTGGGGCTAGCGGGGGTGGCATGTATTACGGCGTGCAGTATGTGTCAGGTAATGCGACAAACTATACGGCGGGCGGTGGTGCGGGTGCGGGCAGCCAAACTTGTACCGTCATGGATATTTGCTGTTCTGGATTTTTTGATTACTACACCCAAACATGCGAATCCGGCCAAGCCGCTTGCTTTAATACGGGAAATTTTTGTACCCCTTATGGTACTGGTTGTCCAACTTGTACATGTCCAGATCCCAGCGGTTGCAGTTCCTGGAGCACGGGTAGCAATGGTGGTTCGACACCAGCAGTTTCAGGAGGTAATGGCGGTAGCTCAGGTGGCGGTGCGGGTAGCGACGGAAACGTGACATCAACGCCTTACTCAGGGAGTGGTGGCGGTGGCGGTGGCGGCGCCAGCTCGGGTACTGGCGGCAAAGGTGGCAATGGAAAATATGGTTCAGGTGGCGGCGGCGGCGGTGCCTCCAACGCAACGGGTGGCGCTGGCGGCAATGGCGGTAACGGCTACTGTATAGTTGTTGAGTGGTAATCAATATGTTTAGGCCACCACTTTTTCATAATCAAAATATGAACTTTAATAAAAATATTCTTACCTATCGTCTCTATCGTCATTTCAGTACGCCTCTTATCGTTTTGTTCGCACTCATTATCAACTTTGCGGCATCAGAAGCCGTATGGGCTGGCTCAATCGATAATGAAAAAACTAATTTTGGCTCTGCTTGCTCCGGCACAAAGAACGGCGCCGATTGGGATACAATTTTCCAGTGCAGCAGCTCAACATGGAACAGATCGGCCTATTTTTTGGGGTCTAGTCCCGATAGTTGCGATTCTAACCATGCAGGCATGATCCGATGGGATGGTGCGGCTGTTCGAGGTTGCAATGGGTCTAATTGGCTTTTTTTTACCAACGGCTATAGTGGTGGCGTGACAGTGACGAATTATACCGCTTCTGGTACATGGACACCACAGACGAATAGTACGCTCGTTGATGTCTTATGTGTAGGAGGGGGGAGCGGTGGTGGTGGCGGCTCTCAGGCCTTTAATTCCGGCGGTCAATACACAGATAATTCTGCATTCGGCGGTGAAAGTGGGAGTTCCGCAGAGAGTATTTTTGTAATCAGTAGTCTGACCACGCCAGTTACGATAACAATCGGGGCTGGTGGTGCTGGTGCGGTTGGTGCGGGGGGGGGCGTCGGAGCCAGTCAATTTGGTAGTCCTGGTGGCAACACAACTTTCGGTACTTACTTAGAGGCCTATGGCGGAGCTGCAAATAATACGAGTACATCCCCATTGGGAGCAGGGTATACCGCACCTGTTCCGAGTGGTGCAGATAATGCCATATATCCAAATTACACGTACTACTACTATGTAAATGCTTATGTCGACTCAGGACCTCCTTGCAGCGATGCACCTTTAACATCCGGTAATGCGCCATATGTATCGAGTTATTATACAGGAACTGGGGGCGCTGGAGGCACTTTGTCTAATTACGCTACGGCTAGTACTGCCTGCTTTTCGGGTGGTGGTGTCGCTGCTGGTTCTCTCTTTGGGGGTAGCGGGGGAGCTGCAGGTACAACGACAGCATCGGTTCTATCGTTATGTACAGGTGCAGCTACAAATGGTGGCAATGGGAATAATTCGACAAATCCTTATGCCGGTACAGGTGGCGGTGGTGGAGGCGCTAGTTGCAACAATGGCGGCAATGGTGGCAATGGTGGCTATGGCTCTGGTGGTGGTGCAGGCGGCAATTGCTCGTCTTGTACGGCAAGTAGCGGCAAAGGCGGCAATGGCGGCAGTGGTGGCAGTGGTTTTTGCGTTATAAAAGAATGGTGAAAAACCGCATGCATACTTTTCGTTCGCTAAAAAAAAATCTTCCAATTCTTTTATCGATAATCGTTCTCTTCGCTAGCGCTATAGCTACTTCGTCGGCTGGATCGATTGATAATGAACAGACCAATTTTGGCTCGGCTTGCTCGGGCACCAATAATGGCATTGATTGGGATACGATTTTTCAATGCAATGGTTCAACTTGGCAACGTTCGGCGCTTTTTTTAGGTGCCACATCCGATAGTTGCAATAGTACGCATGCCGGCATGCTGCAATGGAATGGGAGTATTTTCCAAGGCTGTAATAGCTCCAGCTGGACAACGATTACAGGGGCCACTGGCGGTGCAGGATCCACATCTGCCACGACAACTTCTTATACATCACCCGGGAGCTATAGTTGGACCCCGGCCGCAGGCAATAACGTTGCGCGCGTTTTTTGTATGGGTGGCGGTGGTGGTGGGGCTGGTGGTGCTGGGACTGCTGGGTCCTACAGCCAAACCTATAATTACGGTGGTGGCGCAGCCTATTATGCGATTGGAATCTTTTCAATTAGTGCCCTTACGACCCCCGTGACGATTACAATTGGTGCCGGTGGTGCAGGAGGTGCCGCAAATGCGAATGGCAGTGCAGGTGGTACGACAACTTTTGGTTCATATTTATCTGCGACGGGTGGTGCGGGTGGTCAAGAAACGACGTTAGTTTATGCCGGGGCAGCCCCTGCAGGCACCTTATATTCGGGGAAAGGCGCTGATAGCTCTCCTGTATATGGTTATGCAAGCCTTGGGGGTAATTCTTTTTTTGCACTGGGCGCTAAGAACAGCACTGGCACTGGCAATGGACCTAATGGGAATTCTACGGGGAACGGACTTTATTATGCTGGTGGAGGCGGAGGGCCTGGGGGTGCTAATTATAATAGTGGGGTTCCCGGCAATGGGGGTGTAGGGGGTTATGGCTCTGGCGGTGGTGGTGGTGCCAACTCTAATAATACTTCAAATCCACCCGGCGCTGGCGGGTCTGGTGGGGGTGGCGCTTGTGTCGTAACGGAGTGGTAAAAAAATTGTATAAATTTCCTTAAGGCATACATTCTAGTGAGGTTTCTGTTTTATCCATAGAGCGGGGAGAAGTCGTGGCTTCATCGGCAGCGGAGGCGGCAAAATAAACCCGTAAAACGCCCATGGCGTCAATGACATGTCCCGATGTGTTATTGTAAGTCGTTATAACTTTGTATTTATGGTCCTTGTGAATCTTGAGGCCTTGGCTATCCGAATAGGCATCCGTTCTTGCAAGAGCATCACGACCAGGAATATTTTCGGCCGTTCCTTTCCATACAGTTGCTTGAGCCGTGTCATCAAAAAGTTCAACCGATTGCCCGTAGGGGTGTAAATGCATTTTGATGAAATAAATATTTCCATTACGCATAAATAATGAATGTTGAGGAACTTGCGCAGTATAGATGTGCTTACCTGGCAGGACATCTGTTGGGGCCGTATTGACGGTCGTACTCACTAAAGGAACTAAACCGAGCTTTTGGGCTTCCGTATCGTCAAAATAAGTGAGAGTAAACTTCATCGATAAGTGCTTGCTGATATGAGGATTATCGTTGCGCACCTGTCCCAATAACATAATTTTTGCGTCAGATGTGTTAGGTATTTTCATGGCATAGCCATCCGGAAATCGCATCTCCGGAAGCCCTTCTGAAATCGTCAAAAGCGCGCTTTCAGGATTTCCTTTGGTGGGCAAGTGGGCCCAGGCATGGCAAAGATATTCAGAAGATTGACGGTTACCATCAGCATCAAAAATTTCTACAGAAAAACTTTTAATCCATAAATAGGGGGTTTTAGATGAAGGATCTAAAAGGATACTTTCTGTTTTAGTAGGCCCCTTCATTGAGGCATAGGGGCGATCAATAAAAAACTCGCCTACGGCAACTGTTTTGGTTTTAAGTTGTTCACTATCCTCGGCCATAGAATAGGAGTATGGCGCCAATATTAAAAAGGCGGCGAGGCATGCAAGTTCAGTTAAACGTGATATCGACGACATAGTTACCTGGTAAGTTATGAGGCCATTGAACATATCCAATGGTTTTTGGATAAAAACAAAGGTATCTCCTCGCAAACTAAACCGTAATATATAAAGGTCAATAATTACTCATGACCTGGATTAAAGCTGCCGCAAACCCAATTGAAACCAGAATTCTTCCCTTAGGGATGGATTTCGAGCTCAGGTCATGCGTGCTGGCTGTGATAATTGCAGGTTTCACAACGACTGCACCCAAATATGTGCATGCTGGATTTTCAAAAACGGTACTAAATCGAGAGTTAGCGACGGATCCAGGTTAATTTTTTTATACTTCTGGTTTTGTGTGATCTTCTTTTATGATGTCGTGCGTCTCGACAATCTATCTCTTACCTAGGCAACATGGATTCTATACAACTTCAGCTTGATGCGGCACTGGCTCTTTTGCAGGCCAACCGCATAACTGAATCTGTTCAGGCGTATTTGAAGATTCTATCTGTTGTACCGCGCCAACCAGATGCTTTGTACATGTTGGGACTAATCTCGCATAAGCTTGGTCAATCGGTACAAGCGATCGCGTGGCTCGAGGCCGCTGAGAAAGAAACGCCGAAGGCAGCACGTATTTATGCGCTCAAAGGCATCATATTAAAATCTCTCAAACGAACGGAAGAGGCGTTACCGGAAGCGCTCCGCGCCATCGAACTTGACCCTACTTTGCCTGAAGCTTGGGACTGTGCCGGATATCTCTATATGGATCTTAATCAGTGGCAGAATGCCTGCCGCCATTTTGAACGTGCAGTCGTTTTGGCCCCGAATAATCCTACCCTACGCAGTTATTACGCTTTAAGCCTTAGCCAATCTAACTGTCTTAGCGAAGCTTATGAGCAGACTGTCGAGGCTTTACAGCTGGATCCAAAATCTCCAATGGCAATGATCACTAGGGCAGAGATTTTATGCCATGCCGGATATTATGATTTAGCCGTGCCATGTTACCGCGAAGCACAACAATACCCATCGGTTCGTCAAACGGCTTTATTTGGTGAGGCCTATACATCCTTCATCACTGGCGCCTTTGAGCGCGGCCTTGAATTGCTAGCCAGCACGAGCGCCTATCATGAAGTAGGTTTGCCGTTGCCGGATTGGCAGGGGCAACGTGACGAAAAATTGCATCTTATTCTTTATGGTGAGCAGGGTTATGGCGACATGTTGCACTTTATGCGTTACGCAAAAATTTTGCGTGACCGCGTTGGCTCGGTTACCATGCGCCTTCCTTATCATCTGCTGCGGCTGATACGGCAAAGTATGCCAGATATGCCTTTGATGGCATATAAAGACCCTGCCACCGATGTCCGAAATGTAACGATACCTGCTGGTATTACCGAAGACTTACCGCAAGGCATAAATAGGCGCTCATCTTATACGGCGCTACCGCATTGTATGGGAGCTCCTTTTGATCCACGTGTAGCGGATATTCCCTATTTGCACGCTGATAGCGAATTAAGAAAAGCTTGGCGTGAGCGGCTCGCCAAAATTCCGGCTCCAAAAATTGGCTTTGCATGGGCAGGCAGTCCCCGGCATCTCAATGATAGTAACCGCTCGATACCTCTCATAACACTCGCACCCCTCATTGCCTTGGCTAAGCCACATCTCGTATCACTGCAATTTGGTTTCGAGCGCAAAATTGGTCTCGCCGCCGGTCTTTATGATGCGACACCGTATTTAAGCGATTTTGCGGATAGCGCTGCCTTATTGGCGGAACTTGATCTTTTGATCACAGCAGATTCGGCACCCGCACATCTTGCAGGTGCCATGGGCTTGCCGGTTTGGATAATGATACCTTTTAATCCTGATTGGCGGTGGCTCCTCGGGCGCGAAGATACGATTTGGTACAAAACAGTGAAACTTTACCGCCAATTGAAACCTCACGATTGGACGAATGTTGTTCAATCAATCTGCAACGACGTAGAGCGGTTCTTTGATAATGATGTGAGCGTCTTAAAGCCAACGTCTTGGCAGGGGAAAATACTGCAACGTCATCCGCAAGCCGTTGCCTTGAAGGGGGTCAAATAGATAAGCAGCTATGCCTCTGAAATTGGCCGATTTCCTTCCACTAATCGCCTGTACCATGTTTTTTATTGGCAAAAGCTTTTAACTTCGGTAGAAACCACTATCCCATAAAAGTTGATAAGCTTAGTCCGGCGCGAACCGCCGGACGGCATATTGTGGGTTTAGGGCGGCGAGGTTTTGAAGCAGAGGATTATGCAAGGTCGCTTAGAAGCGGACAAACAATAGGAGTGTAGCTCAATTGGTAGAGCGTCGGTCTCCAAAACCGAAGGCTGCGGGTTCGAGCCCCTCCACTCCTGCCAGGTTTATAAAAGGAATGAAGGTATGAGTATTGAAGAAAGTCAGAAGCCTAAATTGAGTATTATGGAATTTGCCCGCGAGACGCGGCGCGAAATATCGAAAGTTACGTGGCCGACACGCAAAGAAACGGCTGTAACAACGGCACTCATCGTACTTATGGCGCTGATTGCGAGCGTGTTTTTCTTCGGTGTCGACTCGCTGCTTGGGTTCGTTATCAGCCGTATATTAGGAATGAGCTCATGACCCGCACTTTTGCATTACAAAATCTTAGGAGAATAAATCTATGACGCATCGTTGGTACGTTATTCACGTATATTCAGGCTTTGAGAAAAAGGTGGCTCAGTCCATTCGCGAAACAGCGATCAAAAAAGGTCTTGAAGAATATTTTTCTGAAATTCTGGTGCCTACTGAAGAAGTCGTGGAAGTGCGTCGCGGCGCTAAAGTCAATGCCGAACGTAAGTTCTTCCCAGGCTATGTTTTGATCAAGATGGATTTGATCGACGAAAGTTGGCACCTTGTTAAGAATACTCCCAAAGTTACCGGCTTTTTAGGTAGTGGGGCTAAGCCGGTACCCATTTCTGAAGCTGAAGCTCAGCGCATCCTTAACCAGGTTCTGGAAGGTGTCGAGCATCCGAAACCATCCGTTACCTTCGAAGTGGGCGAACAAGTGCGCGTGGCCGATGGTC
Source organism: Alphaproteobacteria bacterium (assembly GCA_013286365.1). Classification (GTDB taxonomy): domain Bacteria; phylum Pseudomonadota; class Alphaproteobacteria; order UBA9219; family UBA9219; genus JABDFY01. Next base: position 33,975 of record JABDFY010000008.1, on the reverse strand, counting down.
CGTTTGCATCGTTCAACGGCGTTGTCGAGGAAGTCGATGAGGATAAAGCGCGCTTGAAGGTTGCGGTTTCCATCTTTGGTCGTGCGACACCTGTTGAGCTTGAATATAGCCAGGTCGAGAAGGTTTAATCTTGATCGCTGTCAACGCAGCACAAAAAGTACTTGCCCATTTAGACGAAGACGAAGTTTTATCTGTAGCCAAGGATCTCATTCGGATTCCAAGCCCAACTGAATCTGAAAGTGAATGCGCAATTTATATACATAAGATATTGAAGAAAGAGGGTTTTGAAGTTCGACTTCAAGAAGTTTCACCCGGCCGTCAGCAGGTCATCGGGCGTCTAGCAGGTCAGGGTAATGGGCGTTCTCTGATGTTCAATGGGCATATCGACAACGACTCTCTTACAGAAGATTGGAAGTGGGATCCTTATGAGCCGAGGGTAGGGGCTAATCGGCTCTGGGGCGCTGGAATTCACAATATGAAGTCCGGTGTAGCCGCATTTCTAACCGCTGCCTTTGCCGTCAAACGATCACAGGTGCCTTTGACAGGCGATTTAATTCTTGCCTGTGTTGTCGGTGAATTACAGGGAGGCAAAGGTACACTGCATATGCTGAAGTCGGGTATTCGTACTGACATGGCAATCGTACCGGAACCATATTCAACAAATGTTGTAATTACAAAATGTGTTGGCGTTCATAAGTGTGCAATTAGCACTATTGGAAAGTCCATTCATACCAGTCGCAGCGAATATGGGGTGGACGCCATTCAAAAGATGATCAAGGTAATTAATGTATTGCCGCATATGGATTTAGAAGTGAGCGATGCTGATATTCCTGGCTTACCTAAAATCAATGTCGCCTCGATCATAGGTGGGCGAAGTCGTGATTATGATCTTGCCGGACCATCAAACCTATCTGACTACTGTACCATTATTATCGATGTTAGATATGGGGGCGATTACACGCCACAAGATATAGATCAAAAATTTGTGCAATTTCTTGAATCCCTTAAGGAAAGTGATGCGGATTTTCAATACGAATATCACCATCCGCCGCCACAGCGCTTTAAAGTAGGTGGTGCCGACATGCCACCAACCAACGTGCCGCAAGATGCAGAAATCGTGAATATCGTTAAAAGAAATCATAAAAACATAACGGGCCGTGACATATCAAAAAGCGGTGCCGTATTGCCTTATTCGTATTGTGGAAACGATACGGCGCATTTACAAAGGGCCGGAATTTCTTGCTGTCTTTACGGTCCACGAGGTTATGACGATGATGTTGAAAAACACGTACGTATCGATGAAATGATTGAATGCGCAAAAACGCTTGCGACTTCGGCTATTGAAGTATGTGGTTCTTGAAAGGACTTATAGGTTTTTAGTATTGCAGCATTAAGTTTTTGATGGTGGCAATAGCCGGAAGCTGTCAAAAACGGTTGCGATTTTGAAATCTGAAGAATATTTGGCCTGCATCATCAGCTGGTCAGAGACCGTCTGTCGGCTTTTGGTAAGAGAGAGGAGCCAACCAAGATAGTGGGTTTCGTCCGTTCCATTTTTTGTGCGAATAGCACGCCGCCGCAGACCCTCTTTGGCAATGACAATCGCTTCATAGGCAATATCGACAACCTTGCGGCCATTAATTTCAGCATTAAAGCCGAGACGCGGCACCTCATCATGTAGGGTCTGTTTTTCTTCAACTGACCAGCCTTTGATCATGTCCCAAGCAGCATCGAGCGCTGATGCGTCATAAAGTAAGCCAACCCAGAAGCTTGGCAAAGCCACGATTGATGGGGTAGGTCCTACATCGGCGCCGCGCATTTCGATGATCTTCTTTAATCTGACATCAGGAAACAAAGTTGTCAGATGGTTAGCCCAGTCAGTCATATTAGGAATTTCGCCGGGCAGGGCAGGTAGCTTGCCTTGCATAAAATCTCTAAAACTTTGTCCTGCACAGTCTATATAACGGCCGTCGCGATAGACGAAATACATCGGCACATCGAGCGCGTAATCGGTATAACGTTCGTAGCCAAAGCTTTCATCAAAGGCGAAAGGTATAGGGCCTGATCGGTCATTGTCGGTATCTGACCAGATATTCATTCGATAACTTACAAAACCGCTTGGCTTACTTTCTTTAAACGGCGATGTTGCAAAAAGGGCGGTTGCGATCGGCTGCAAGGCTAAGCCGACACGGAATTTTTTAATCATGTCGGCTTCGTCGGAAAAATCTAGATTTACTTGTGTTGTGCAGGTGCGCAGCATCATATCGAGCCCAAGCGTGCCGCGTTTTGGCATATACTCGCGCATAATTTTATAACGACCCTTAGGAACCCAAGCGATATCTTCGCGGCGCGCCGTCGGATGAAACCCCATCCCTAGAAAGCCAATATTAAGCTCATTGCCGATTTGACATATTTCTTCGAGATGCTGATCGATCTCGGCAGAAAGTTCGTGTAAATTGGCAAGCGGCGCTCCCGAAAGTTCGACTTGACCGCCGGGCTCAAACGAAATCGCCGCACGGTTTCTTGTCAGACCAATGATGTTTTCATTTTCCATGATTGGCTGCCAGCCAAAGCGCTGCATTTGCGTATAGAGATCGCGTAAGCCTTGCGGTTCGTCGTAGTTAACTGGCTTTAATGTCGATGGGCGAAATGGAAATTTCTCATGCTCACAACCAATAAGCCATTTGGCTTTTGGTTTTTCGGCGCTTGAAAAATACGCAATCAACTGACGCTTGTCAGTGATACGTTCGGATGTTTCTTGGGCTAGGATTGACATCTGGGATAAACCGATAATGATTAGCCATATTGTGGTACCACAATTTGCCCTGATTTTAATACCCCGCTTCTTTCGAGATGCGATGTCCATTCCGCCATATAATAAGGGGGGTAATCCTGACGGATCTGCTGGGTGCATTGATCTAGGGCTTTGCGTTTTATGACTAAACCCAATGGCACATTAAAGTATCCTACAAAATTATATTCGTCCTCAAATTTTTGGCTATTAGGATTTGGTATAACGATACGAGGATTATCAAATTTCAAGCTAATCCGGCTCGGGTCATTGATAAGAAGTCCATTCATAAAAACGACTTTGGACGGCAATTCATTTGCAAACTTTTGTGTCCACGCATATTGGACTTTATCAGATTGAAGATCAATAATTTTATCTAATCTCAACCAGTGAAAAAAAGCTTGCTGGCGATGAGCCTGCCTTCGGCATATGAATAAAGCCGTGGGGCGGAAGCCAACTTCTAAGTGTAACTCATGGCCAGTAAATTCCAGTCCGTCTTGTTCGAGAACATCAAAAATGTTGCGATAATCTTCAATAAGTTGGGTTCCAGACAGAGCGCCTATGTTTGCTCTGAGTGTTAACCTTGGTATCAAAAGGCTCCGGTCACCCAGAATGTACATATAACAATTCGTTCCCATATTGTACCAGTACTCAAAACTAAACTCGTTGAGTATTGGGGCTTGGTCAAAAATAGATTTTAAGCCAGGAAAAAATCGCTGTACGTTTACAGTAGTCCAGCGCTCTTTATCAAAAGGGAGTAACCCTGAAAGTTCTGGCACTTCCTCACTTAATAGGGGCGCAATACCGTCGCCAATCGAAAATGTTTTAACCATTGAATTTCAAATAACTATTATAAATTGCTAGGGAGGCGAGCTGTTAGCATAGCAAAATACTTTCGGCAATTTTATTATCAGGCTGTTTACCAATCACCTCGCATAGCTTGCCAACAACTTAAAGCTGCGATAGCTGCTGTGTCGGCACGCAGTATTCTGGGTCCAAGGCGGACAAAAATGGCGCTAGAGATCTGTTTGAGTATTTCCAACTCATCTCCAGCAAAGCCCCCTTCGGGGCCTGTCATGATGGCTGTCTTACTCATTCGGTTGGAGGCCAAGGCCTCTTTAAGAGAGAGGGCTTCGCCCCATTCAGCACAAACAATGAGTACGCGATCGTGAGGCCAGCTGGCCGCAACTTCAGCAAGGGTGCGTGGTTTGGCGATCTTGGGAATGCTCAGACGATCCGATTGTTCTGCAGCCTCAATCGCGATCGCCTGGCATCTTTCCTCATTCATTTCTCGCACTTGCGTGCGTGAAGTGAGAACAGGGTGAAAATCTGTGATACCAAGTTCGGTAGCCTTTTCGATCATATAATCAAAATGGGCGCGTTTAATGGGTGCGGCGCAGAGCCATAAGTCTTGCATGGGCAATTGTGCTCGAAGTTGTTTTTGGATTGTAAGTTCTGTTTCGCGTTTTTGAATTTTAGTTAGGACCGCCTGCCACTCACCTTGACGGCCATTAAAGACACGCACGATGTCGTTTACTTTTAAGCGGAGTACATTCTGCAAATAATGTGCTTGCGGCGTGTCGAGGCTTATGGCTTTGCCGACGCTAAGTTCGCACTCGATGAAGAGGCGTTGTGTGTGGCGGAGATCTTTAGACATGTTTTGATCGCTGTTATTGAAATTATCCAATAGTTCCTAGAAGTTTATGAGCTTGCAACTAATATCGCACTTGACCCTAGGGGCAATCTTTTAGGCATATAACTTAGAGCCCGTTTTAATTTGCAGAATTTTATATAGTTAAAGGAATTATATGGTCACTAGGAACGATAAATCGCCCCTTGAGATTGCCTGTGAAGCGATAATCGGTGGCAGAGAACGGGATATTACAGAAGCTTTAAACGGTATAACCCGGCTCGCCCCAACGCAAGCGCCGGAGCGGTGCTTAAGAGCTATTTACACACTTGCGCCGGCTCTGATGGATGAAGACGAAACTTTTTATCCTATGGGGCTCGCGTTTATGGAAACGTTCGACGCTTTGACGCGCCAAGTCCTTACGACGTTGCGCCCGACAGAAAATAACTGGGACCGGTATTTAGCACACCTTCGAATTGTTGCGATTGGCCAACATTTGGGAGCGACGGCCGGCGTGCCTCACGCAGCCATAGCTATTACTCATTTGGTCTCTTCTGCGCATACACATGTTCATGACAATCACCGGGATGCTGTGAAAGGGAGGCGCACAACGGCACCAAAGCGCGCCCGCGCCATTGAACCAGCCCCGGTATTACCAGCTGCTGAGTCAGCGAATAAAGGTCTTCGAGGAATTATTGAGCGCAAACAAGGTGATCGTGATCGGCGTGAAACGATTTGGTCGAGAGCAGTTTATGCGGATGATTTTGCAACATTTTGCCAGCAGACCGGGCGCGGGCTATCTATGTTTTTGACGACCCCTAGTGCTCGTGAGCATATAACGGAGCGATTTGATTTTATTGACGATGTTGCAGCTTATAATCATTCAGCTCTTACTCGATCTGCTATTGAACGATTGATTTTTACCTTGGAAAAGAATGAGACATTAGCTCGAGGCGTCTTGCAGCATGCGCATGCCGTTGTCGCCGCTCAAAGGTTGATTACTTCAATTGGGCACATTGCAGAAGTTAGACCGGACTTAGCCAAACAATTGGCCGATAAAGCGAAGGGCATTCACCATCTAGCGAACGGGAATGGGGTTGGCAAAAACCAACATTTGCGAAAGCCTTTGAGAGACTTAGCCCGTTTGGTTGGAAATGGGGAAACGCGTGAGCCAGCCAGGCCAATAGGGCCTGTTGGCACGGCTTTGGTCGAGGCAAGGTGGGCAGGCGCTGCAAAAAAGGCAAAACGGCCGAAAGCTGGTTAATATCCCAATCATCTCTTGACGTACGACCAATAAACACATAGAAAGTGCTGCCTTTTCAGGGCCGGTGGTAGATCCGTGGCGCGTCGTTTTGGCTCGCCGCGTCTTTCTAGACGCGGCTCTGGATGTTGCAAAAGTTACATAGCCTGCTGCGAAGAAACGGCTAACTAAACCTAGGTTTAAGTTAAGCGGGGTCGCACGGTGTTAAGTAATGTCTCCCCACGCGGAGCGCGGATCTCGCCGCCCCGATGTGGTTTTGTGTTTTTTGTAGCGAATCGGTTTCGCATGTTTTGGGGCCCGGTTCTTTTTGATTGGAGTAAGGATGCCTACAGTCAACCAGTTGGTACGCAAAGGCCGTAAATCGCAAATTGCGCGCGACAAAGTTCCCGCTCTCGAGGAATCGCCGCAGAAGCGCGGCGTGTGCACGCGCGTTTACACAACCACGCCGAAAAAGCCGAATTCGGCTCTGCGTAAGGTTGCCCGCGTCCGTTTGACGAACGGCCACGAAGTTATCAGCTACATTCCTGGTGAAGGCCACAATTTACAAGAGCATAGCGTCGTTATGATCCGCGGCGGCCGCGTCAAGGATCTGCCAGGCGTTCGTTATCATATCATTCGTGGAACGCTCGATACGCAGGGCGTCAAGGATCGCAAACAACGCCGCTCGAAGTACGGCGCCAAGCGTCCTAAGTAAGGGAGATCAGAAATGTCACGTCGCCATAGAGCCGATAAACGCGAAGTACTCCCGGATCCCAAATTCGGTGAGGTGCTTATTACAAAGTTTATGAATGTCTTGATGTATCAGGGCAAAAAGTCGGTTGCCGAAAAGACCGTGTATGGCGCCTTGGAAAAAATTCAGGGTAAGGTCAAAGGCAATTCGCTCGATGTCTTTAAGCAGGCGATCGACAAAGTCCGTCCGCATCTTGAAGTGCGTTCGCGCCGCGTTGGTGGTGCGACCTATCAGGTGCCGGTTGAAGTTCGCCCTGAGCGCGGCATTGCTCTTGCCATGCGCTGGATCATCACAGCGGCACGTGGCCGCTCTGAAACGACGATGATGGACCGCTTGGCGGCAGAACTTATGGCTGCATCAAACGATAATGGTGCTGCCGTGAAGAAGCGCGAAGATACGCACCGCATGGCAGAGGCCAATAAGGCCTTTTCACATTTTCGCTGGTAAGGATTTTTTCGTATGTCACGTCAAACGCCCATCGAGATGTATCGCAATATCGGCATCATGGCACACATTGATGCCGGTAAGACGACCACGACCGAACGCATTCTGTATTACACCGGTAAATCCTATAAAATCGGTGAAGTCCATGAAGGCACGGCGACGATGGATTGGATGGAGCAGGAACAAGAGCGCGGCATCACGATTACGTCTGCTGCGACCACGACTTTCTGGAACAAGCACCGCATTAATATCATTGATACTCCCGGTCACGTCGATTTCACAATTGAAGTTGAGCGCTCCTTGCGTGTGCTCGATGGCGCTATCTGCCTGCTTGATGCCGTGGCTGGTGTTGAACCCCAAACGGAAACGGTTTGGCGTCAGGCCGATAAGTATCATGTGCCGCGGATTGTCTTCGTTAATAAGATGGATCGTATTGGCGCTAATTTTTACCGATGCCTTGATATGCTCAAGGATCGTTTTGGCGACAACATGTTGGTTGTCAATTTGCCTATCGGATCTGAATCTGAATTTAAAGGCATCATCGATTTGCGCCGGATGAAAGCTGTCGTTTGGGAAGATGAAGCGCTTGGCGCCAAGTTCCATGACGAAGAAATCCCAGCTGATCTTCTTGATAAAGCCAAAGAATATCGTCACAAGCTGCTCGAGACAGCCGTTGAAATGGATAACGCGGCGATGGAAGCGTACCTTGACGGCAAAGAACCATCCGTCGAGCTGCTCGATAAATGTATTCGTAAAGGCACGATCAGTCGTAAATTTATCCCTGTCCTCTGTGGCGCTTCGTTTAAGAACAAAGGCGTGCAACCGATGCTTGATGCGGTCGTGGATTATCTCCCGTCACCTCTTGATGTTGGCAATGTTCAAGGCTTTAAAGTGGACAGTAAGGATCCTGATGAGCGTCCGCCAAGCGATACGGCACCGTTTTCGGCGCTGGCGTTTAAGATCATGACCGATCCTTTTGTTGGCTCGTTGACATTTACGCGCATTTATTCAGGCACCCTCAATGCCGGCAGTTACGTTCAGAACACCATAAGGGGCGAGCGTGAACGCATCGGCCGTATGCTTTTGATGCATGCCAACTCGCGTGAAGAGATCAAAGAAGCTTATGCTGGTGATATTGTCGCTTTGGCAGCTCTTAAGGACACCAAAACTGGTGATACTCTGTGCGATCCCGTAAAACCGATTGTTCTCGTTAAAATGGAATTCCCTGAGCCTGTCATCGAAATGGCGATCGAGCCTAAAACAAAAGGCGATCAAGACAGGATGACTAATGCTTTGTTACGCTTGGTGCAGGAAGATCCATCTTTCCGTCTTGCCACCAATCCAGAGACAGGTCAGACGACGATCAAGGGCATGGGTGAGCTGCATCTCGAAATCAAGGTCGATATTTTACGCCGCGCACCCTACAACGTTGAAGTTACCGTTGGTTCTCCGCAGGTAGCCTATCGCGAAACAATTACACGCAAATCGACCATCGATTACACACATAAGAAGCAGTCGGGTGGTTCGGGCCAGTTTGCACGCGTTATTATTGAGTTTGAGCCATTGCCGCCGGGAAGCGGGTTTGTCTTTGAAACCAAGGTTGTTGGCGGTTCTGTGCCAAAAGAATTTATCCCAGGCGTTGAAAAAGGCCTTGAAGCCTCGATCGATAATGGTGTTGTTGCTGGCTTTCCGACCATCGATTTTCTGGCAAGGCTGGTTGACGGTGCTTACCATGATGTGGATTCGTCAGCCCTGGCGTTTGAAATCGCTGCGCGCGCGGCCTTCAGAGAAGGGCTGCCCAAATGCGGTCCAGTTTTGTTGGAACCGATCATGAAGGTCGAAGTTGTGACCCCTGAAGAGTACATGGGCGATGTCATCGGCGATTTAAATAGTCGCCGTGGACAGATCGAAAACCTTGATCAACGTGGCAATGCACGGACAATAGATGCAAAGGTGCCTTTGGAGCGCATGTTTGGTTACGTCAACAAGCTGCGCACCATGACGCAAGGTCGGGCGATGTACACGATGGAGTTTGATCATTACGAACAAGTGCCGCAAGCAATTGCGACAGAAGTGAAGACCAAGTTGGCCGGATAAGTAAGTAACAAGAAAACACGTAACAGTTCTTCAACGAATGGAGATGGAAGATGTCGAAGGAAAAGTTTAACCGTAATAAGCCTCACTGCAATATTGGCACCATTGGTCACGTTGATCATGGCAAAACGTCATTAACGGCGGCCATAACCAAGATATTGGCAAAAACGGGCGGCGCAACCTATACGGCCTATGATCAAATTGATAAGGCCCCTGAGGAAAAAGCGCGCGGTATCACGATTTCGACAGCTCACGTTGAGTATGAAACGAAAAAACGCCATTACGCGCATGTCGATTGCCCCGGTCATGCTGACTACGTTAAGAACATGATTACAGGTGCCGCGCAAATGGATGGCGCCATCCTCGTCGTGTCGGCAGCTGATGGTCCTATGCCGCAAACGCGTGAGCATATCCTTCTGGCTCGTCAGGTAGGCGTTCCTGCCATTGTTGTATTCATGAACAAGATGGATATGGCGGATCCTGAATTGGCAGAGCTCGTGGAAATGGAAATTCGCGACCTTCTGACAAAGTATCAGTTCCCCGGTGATAAGACGCCGATCATTCGTGGTTCGGCGCTATGCGCACTTGAAGATAAGAACCCCGAGTTGGGTGAGCAGGCGATCCTTAAACTTATGGAAGCTGTGGATACCTTTATCCCGCAACCTGATCGTCCCAAGGACAAGCCGTTCCTCATGCCGATCGAAGACGTATTCTCAATCTCCGGTCGTGGCACGGTCGTCACAGGTCGCGTCGAGCGTGGTATCGTCAAGGTCAACGAAGAAATCGAAATCGTTGGTCTAAAGCCGACGATTAAAACGGTTGTAACCGGCGTTGAAATGTTCCGTAAGCTGCTAGATCAAGGCGAGGCTGGCGATAACATTGGCGCCTTGTTACGTGGCACGAAGCGCGAAGAAGTTGAGCGCGGTCAAGTGTTGGCGAAACCTGGTTCAATTACGCCACACACCAAATTCAAGGCCGAATGTTACATTCTCACCAAGGATGAAGGTGGTCGTCATACACCGTTCTTTACCCATTACCGTCCGCAGTTTTATTTCCGTACAACGGACGTAACCGGTGAAGTGATCCTGCCGCAGGGTACAGAAATGGTTATGCCCGGCGATAACATCTCGGTTGAAATCCACCTCATTGCGCCGATTGCGATGGACGAAGGTTTGCGTTTCGCCATCCGTGAGGGTGGACGTACCGTAGGTGCTGGCGTTGTGGCAAAGATCGTTGAGTAAGAATGAAATAAATTCCCTCATCTCCCCAAGGCGGTGAGGGAATTAAAGATAGAAAGATAGATAGTGGCCAAGAAGCTTTCGCATCAAGTTACTGAAGGGATGTGGAGCGATTATGCAAAATGGCTGCTAGTGGAAAGAATATCGCTAACGCGGAGACTATATGCACCAACGTTTGGTTTGCGCATGCGACCAGAGGGAATAAGACAAGATTGTAAGAATAAAAGAGGTTTAGGTTAGGAGTTAAGAAAGACATGGAAACACAAACGATACGCATACGCCTTAAAGCGTTTGATCATCGCACGCTGGATCAGTCCGTGAGCGAGATCATAAGCACGGCTAAGCGCACGGGTGCGCAGGTCCGTGGGCCCATTCCGCTACCGACCTGGATTGAACGTTTTACTGTCAATCGCGGTCCGCATGTCGATAAAAAATCGCGCGAGCAGTTTGAAATCAGAACGCATCGCAGGTTGCTGGATATTCTTGAGCCGACACCACAAACCATTGACGCCTTGTCGAAAATTGATCTCGCAGCTGGCGTTGACGTTGAGATTAGAGTTTAGGGATAAGTATCATGCCTCAGAAACAGACAAAGCGTACCGGACTGATCAGCACCAAGCTGGGCATGACGCGCGTTTTCAATAAAGATGGCGAGCATGTGCCCGTGACGGTTCTGAAGCTTGATGACTGTCAGGTTGTTGCTGTGCGTACAAAAGAGAAAGATGGCTACGCCGCGATCCAGGTTGGCGGCGGTAAAGCCAAAGTTAAAAATGTATCGAAGCCAATGCGCGGCTATTACGCCAAAGCTAAAACCGAGCCCAAGAAAAAGTTGATAGAATTTCGTGTTACCGATGATGCTCTTTTAGAAGTCGGAACACCTCTTCTGGCTTCACACTTTACGCCTGGCCATTTTGTCGACGTAACATCGACCAGTATCGGTAAAGGATTTGCCGGTGTTATGAAGCGCTATAATTTTAAAGGGTTACGCGCATCGCATGGTGTTTCCATTTCTCATCGTAGTCATGGATCAACCGGTAATCGCCAAGATCCTGGTCGCGTGTTTAAGGGCAAGAAAATGGCAGGGCACATGGGTGATAGGCGCGTGACGACTTTGAATTTGGAAGTCGTGGCCGTCGATGCCGAACAGGGCTTGGTCATGATTAAAGGCAGCGTGCCTGGGGCTGAGGGTACTTACGTACAAATACGCGATGCCATTAAAGGCAGCGCGCCCAAGAAGGTTGTAGCTAAGCCCAAGATTGACGGTAAGGGTGAAAAGAAGCCTGAGAAAAAGGCCGATAAGCCTGAAGCTAAAACCGAGAAAAAAGCCGAAAAAGCGGCATAAACAAGAGAGTGCGAGAAGAGATATGAAAGCGAAGATCAAAAATCTAGAGAACAAGGACGTTGGCGAGATTGATTTGCTCGATGCCATCTTTGCTGTAGAGCCACGCCGCGATATTTTAACGCGCATGGTCAATTGGCAGTTGGCCAAACGCCGTTCTGGCAACCACAAAACCAAAGGCATCAGCGATGTCAGTGGTACGACGGCAAAACCCTGGGCCCAGAAGGGCACAGGTCGTGCGCGTCAGGGTAGCTTGCGTTCTCCTCAATTCCGCAAAGGCGGTATTATCTTTGGACCTGTTGTGCGCGATCATGCGCATGACATGCCGAAAAAAGTGCGCCAGTTAGCTCTGCGCATGGCTTTGGCTTCAAAGCAAAAAGACGGTAAGCTCATCGTCCTCGATAGTGCCAAAACAACGGACCACAAGACCAAGGCGCTGGCAGGAAAATTTAAAAAGCTTGGCTTAGCCTCGGCCTTAATTATCGATGGCGCCAATCTTGATCCGAATTTTACCAAGGCCGCGCGCAATATAAAGCACATCGACGTGCTGCCCGAGCAAGGCGCTAATGTATATGACATTTTGCGCCGCGACTTTTTGGTGTTGACCAAGAACGCGGTTGAGCAGCTGCAGGAGAGATTGAAATGAGCGCGGCAAAGAAGAAAGAGAAAACACCGCCATCGGATTTGGCGCCATTTTATCAGGTGATCTTGTCGCCTGTGATTACCGAGAAGGCAACGAATGGATCGCAACATAATCAGGTGACGTTTCGCGTTGCGCGGAAGGCGACAAAACCGATTATCAAGTCGGCCGTTGAAGCCCTGTTTAAGGTTAAAGTAAAAGCTGTGAACACGCATAACCGCAAAGGCAAGGAAAAGCGCTTTAAGGGCCGTATCGGTCAAAGAAGCGATGTGAAATTCGCAATTGTGACGCTGGTCGAAGGCAACACAATCGATGTGACGACAGGACTCTGAGGGTAGGGCTATGGCACTTAAAAAATATAATCCAGTTACGCCAGGTCTGCGGCAGGTCATTCAAGTTGATCGCTCAGAACTATGGAAGGGTAAGCCGGTTAAAGCTTTAACCGAAGGCTTGAGCAAAACAGGCGGTCGCAACAATAAGGGCCGTATTACCACGCGCCATATTGGTGGCGGTCATGCGCGCCGTTATCGCTTTGTCGATTTCAAACGTCGTAAAAATGATATGACCGCAACTGTCGAGCGTTTGGAGTATGATCCCAACCGCACAGCGTTCATCGCTCTCGTAAAATATCAAGACGGCACCCTATCATATATTTTGGCGCCGCAGCGTCTGCAAAAAGGCGATGTTGTGATTTCTGGTGACAAAGTCGATATTAAGCCAGGCAATGCCATGCAGATCAAAAACATTCCTGTAGGCACCATCATCCATAATGTTGAGATGCGTCCTGGTAAGGGTGGCCAAATTGCACGCTCTGCAGGCACCTATGTGCAGTTGGTTGGCAGAGACACAGGCGTTGCACAGATTAAACTCTCTTCTGGCGAGTTGCGCATCGTTCCACAAGAATGCATGGCAACCATTGGGGCGGTATCAAACGCCGATCATATGAACACACAACTTGGTAAAGCAGGTCGTAAACGTTGGCGCGGTGTAAGGCCGACCGTTCGTGGTGTTGTCATGAACCCGGTTGACCATCCACATGGTGGCGGCGAAGGCCGTACCTCAGGTGGTCGTCATCCGGTAACGCCATGGGGCAAAGGCACCAAAGGTACCAAGACGAGAAAGAATAAACGCACCGATCGTCAGATTATTCGCCGCGCTAATAAGCGCCGCGATCGTCAGGCAGCGTGAGGGCCAAGATGACAGATAGATACGTTTACGACTTCTCGACTGGTGTTCCTGACAGCTATTGGTGTGATGCCAATGGTAATAGGGTTGATGAGGGAGGGCACTTGATCAACAAGGACGGCATTAGATTGATCCCACCTGCGGAGCATCATCAAGCTCGTGGTGTAGATGCGCAGGTAGTTCCGCTCCATCCGCGCGCTAACCGTATGCCTATATTAGACGCTATCAAGCGTTTCACAGGTTTCAAAAATGCAGCGAATGGATAACAGGAGATAAGATGTCACGCTCAGTATGGAAAGGTCCTTTTGTCGATGGCTATCTGCTTAAGAAAGCAGAAAAAGCCCGTGGTTCAACACGCAATGAGATCATCAAAATCTGGTCACGGCGTTCGACGATTTTGCCGCAGTTCGTGGGCCTAACTTTTGGCGTCTATAACGGCAATAAGTTTTTACCGGTTTCGGTAACCGAAAACATGATCGGTCATAAATTTGGCGAGTTTGCACCGACCCGCTTCTTTAAGGCGCACAGTGTCGCCGACAAGAAGGTGGAAAAGACAGAAGGTACAGGGAGCTAACCCATGGCGAAGACGGAACGCAAACAAGCTGATGGGAAGGCGCTGGCCAAGGCCCGCGCCATCCGTACATCGGCACGGAAGCTTAATTTGGTTGCAGCTAGTATTCGTGGGAAAGCTGCCAGCGTTGCTTTGACGCAGCTGAATTTCGAAAGACGCCGTATTGCGCAAGACGTAAAGAAAGTTCTGCAAGCCGCTATTGCTAACGCAGAAAACAATCATGCTCTTGATGTCGACAAGCTTTATGTCGCCGAGGCTTGGGTTGGCCGTAGTTTTGTTATGAAGCGTATGCAAACGCGCGGCCGTGGCCGCAGTGCTGGAATTGAAAAGCCGTTTAGCAATCTGACGATTGTCGTCAAGGAACGGGAAGACAAGGTTGAAGACAAGAAATCCGAGGAGAAAAAAGTGAAGGGTAAAAGCTCGACAAAAACAAAAACAGCTAAAGCGCCGGCGCAAGCCGTTGCGGCGGGAGCCTAACCATGGGTCAGAAAGTTAATCCAATCGGTATGCGCCTTGGCATTAATCGTACTTGGGATAGCCGCTGGTTCTCGGGACATGGCTATGCTGATTTGTTGCATGAGGATTTGAAAATTCGTGATTTCTTGATCAAACGCCTTGGTCAGCAAGCCGGTATCGCCCGTATTATTATTGAGCGTCCTGCCAAGAAAGCACGGGTGACCATTCACTCGGCTCGTCCTGGCGTTGTTATTGGCAAAAAAGGCGCGGATATAGAAAAGCTGCGCGCTGATTTGGCAAAGATGACAAGCGCCGAAGTTAGTCTCAATATTGTTGAAATCCGTAAGCCTGAAATCGATGCAAAGTTAGTTGCTGATAATATTGCCAATCAGCTTGAACGCCGCGTTGCCTTTCGTCGCGCCATGAAGCGTGCCGTGCAGTCTGCCATGCGCCTTGGGGCTCTTGGCATTCGTATTAATTGCGGTGGCCGTTTGGGCGGTGCTGAAATCGCGCGTATGGAATGGTACCGCGAAGGACGTGTTCCTTTGCATACCCTGCGTGCTGACGTGGATTATGGCGTTGCGACAGCTTTCACAACGATGGGAACTTGTGGCGTCAAAGTTTGGATCTTTCGTGGCGAAATTCTTGATCATGACCCGATGGCGCAAGAAAAGCGTATCCTCGAAGGTCAGCCGCAGCGGGCATAAGGGATATAGGAAAGAACCATGTTACAGCCAAAACGCACCAAATATCGCAAAGCACATAAGGGCCGCATTCACGGCGCTGCCAAAGGCGGCTTCCGTCTTAGCTATGGCGCCTATGGCCTTAAGGCGCTTGAGCCAGAACGCGTCACGGCGCGTCAGATCGAAGCCGCGCGTCGTGCCATTACAAGGGCTATGAAGCGGCAAGGTAGATTGTGGATACTTGTGTTTCCAGATGTGCCTGTCTCGCGCAAGCCAGCCGAAGTTCGCATGGGCTCCGGCAAAGGTACGCCAGAATTTTGGGCGTGCCGCGTACATCCTGGTCGCATCATGTTTGAGATGGATGGCGTGCCGGTAGCAGTTGCCAAAGAAGCTTTTGGTCTTGCCGCAGCCAAATTGCCGATTAAAACGAAATTTGTTCAGCGTGAGGCAGCGTAACATGGCAAAAAATACAGTTAAGACAGCCGATATCAGGCTCAAGACAGAAAAAGAGCTGGAAACGCGCCTGACTGAATTGCGTAAGGAGCAGTTCAATCTGCGTTTTCAAAAAGCTACGGGTCAACTCGCTAACACGGCGCGCGTGACACATGTACGCAAAGAGATTGCCAAAATCATGGCTGTCACAGGTGAACGTCAAAGGGGTGTTGTCAGAACAGCTACGGTAAAACCTGCGGCCAAGAAATCAGCTGCAAAACCGGCCGCAAAATCGGCCAAGAAATCTGCTTAGGAAGGATAAAGAGGAGCTAAAATGCCGCGTCGTATATTGCAAGGAACGGTCGTCAGTGACAAGGCCGACAAGACCATTACGGTTCTCGTCGAACGTCGCGTTATGCATCCGCTTTATAAAAAATATATTCGCACATCCAAGAAATATGCGGCTCATGATGAAAAAAATAGCCGCAAAATTGGCGATGTAGTGCAAATCGTCGAGTGTGCGCCGATCAGCAAAAGTAAACGTTGGGCCCTCGTTAGTAATGAGGACACGGCAAAGAAAATTAAACCAAAGACCAATAAAACGGAGGAGAATTAATTATGAGTAGCTCTGATTATAAATCCCCTCATAGGACAGGTTTGGGCCTGCAAGCAATCAGGTTTATTCCAGAAAATGCACGAAGGGGAGAACCGAGAGCCGGGACCCTGGCGGAGGCTTTCGAGGGGAAACGGAAGTGGTTTCAAGGAAATTCCGGCCTAGATGCGGAATCTGAGAGAGGGCCAGTGGGCCGTCTGTTGAGGACTGTGTTTCGTATTGGTTATGGTACGAATTAAATGAATAGAACTAGAAGGTAGATAGGTTAAGTATCATGATCCAGATGGAATCAGTTCTTGATGTAGCCGATAACAGCGGTGCTAAGCACGTGCTGTGCATCAAAGTGCTGGGGGGCTCAAAGCGCAAGGTCGCTACGATTGGCGATATTATCGTAGTTTCGATCCGCGACGCTATTCCGCGTGGCAAAGTTAAGAAAGGCGATATTCATAAAGCAGTGATTGTTCGCCAGAAATTCGCCCTGCGCCGCAGTGACGGAAGCCTCATCCGCTTCGATCGCAACGCCGCCGTTCTGATCAACAAAGATAAGGAACCTATCGGTACACGTATATTTGGGCCCGTGACGCGCGAACTGCGCAGTCTAGGTTTTATGAAAATCATCTCTTTGGCTGAAGAGGTGCTCTAATGGTGACGAAAATGAAGCTTAAAAAGAAAGACCGCGTGATTGTCATCACCGGCAAAGACAAAGGCAAAATCGGCGAAGTGACGACTGTATTGCCTCAGGAAAACCGTGTGGTTGTTTCGGGCGTGAATATGATTGCGCGTCATACCCGTCCGTCACAGCAAAACCCACAAGGCGGCATTGTGCGTCGCGAAGCGCCCATTCATGCTTCGAACGTGGCGCATGTTGATCCGAAAGATAACAAAGCAACGCGCATTGGTTTTAAAACGGCCGAACATGGCCGCAAAGTACGATTTGCCAAACGTTCCGGCGAATTGATTGATTGAGGATTGATAAAATGACAGCTAGAAAAGCAGAAAAATACGTTCCACGCTTGGAACAACATTATAGGGAGACCATTCGTCCCAAACTCGTCAAGGAGTTTGGTTATAAGAACGGGCTTGCTGTGCCACGGTTGGAGAAGATCGTCATCAATATGGGCGTTGGCGAAGCCGTCAATGACAGCAAGAAGACCAAAAATGCTGCCGAAGAATTGGCGCTTATCGCGGGTCAAAGGCCGGTCATCACGCGCGCGCGTAAAGCTATTGCGACTTTCAAAGTACGTGGCGGACTTGGCATCGGCTGCAAGGTAACCTTGCGCCGCGAGAAAATGTATGAGTTCCTCGATCGCCTGGTCAATATAGCGCTTCCCCGTGTGCGCGACTTCCGTGGCGTGTCGCCAAAAAGCTTCGATGGTCAAGGTAACTATGCCCTAGGCCTCAAAGAACAGATCGTGTTTCCGGAAATCGATTATGACAAAATCGACGAAATCCGCGGCATGGATATTGTAATCTGTACAACAGCTAAGACGGATGACGAAGCGCGCGCTTTATTGCGGGCTTTCGACATGCCGTTCCAAGGTTAAGGAGAACAACCAATGGCAAAATCCTGCCTCATTGAAAAAGAAAAGTTACGTCGTCGTTTGGCAAAAAAATACAAGGTCAAGCATGACAAGCTAAAAGCGACCATCATGGACAAAGAAACGTCGATGGAAGATCGTTTTAATGCTGTCATGGCGCTAGCCAAACTGCCGCGGAATTCGGCCAAAGTTCGCCAACATAATCGTTGTGAACTTACCGGTCGCCCGCGCGGTGTTTATCGTAAGTTTAAATTGTGCCGTATCAAGATTCGTGAACTGGCCTCATCAGGCCAGATTCCCGGCATTATCAAATCGAGCTGGTAGGGGAGGGACACGAATGTCCGTCAGTGATCCATTAGGTGATATGTTAACCCGCATTCGTAATGGCCAGATGGCCAATATGCCGGTTGTAGAATGTCCTTTTTCCGCTTTTCGTAAGCGGGTACTGGAGGCTATGGAGCGTGAAGGTTATATTCGCGGCTTCAGCGAAGTGAAGCATAGTAAATCGCAAGCGATCCTGGCGATTGAACTAAAATACCATGAAGGCAGTGGCGCCATTCGTAAAATTGAGCGGGTGTCGACGCCCGGCCGTCGTGTGTACGCAGGGATCAAGGATCTGGGTCGTGTGTTTAACGGACTTGGTGTTTCGATACTGTCCACGCCGCGCGGTGTTTTGTCTGATAACGAAGCGCGTGCGCAGAATGTTGGCGGCGAAGTGCTATGTCGAATCTTTTGAGGAATTGGAGTTAAGTCATGTCGCGCGTCGGTAAATATCCCGTGGCTTTGCCGCAAGGCGTTTCAGCCGAAGTGAAAGGTCATACGATTGCCATTAAAGGCAAGCTCGGTAACTTGTCACTGCTTTGCCCTAACGAAATCGACGTCAAAGTTGCTGACGGTAAGGTGGCTGTTGCGATGCACGAAGATACGCCGCGGGCCCGGGTGTTATGGGGAACAACGCGTAATAATATTAATAATATGGTCAAAGGCGTAACCGACGGTTTTAAGACTTTACTTGAAATAGAAGGTGTTGGTTTTCGTGCGGCTATTCAGGGCAAGGATCTCGTTCTGCAAATCGGATTTAGCCATGAAGTTAAGTATCTGGCGCCAGAAGGCATTACGATCAAGGCCGAAAAACCGACACTTATCTCGGTAACCGGAACCGATCGGCAAAAAGTCGGTCAAGTGGCTGCTGAAATTCGGGCGCTGAAAAAACCGGAACCTTACAAAGGCAAGGGTATCAAATACGAGGGCGAGCGTATTCGCCGAAAAGAAGGTAAGAAGAAATAAGGAACAAAAACCATGTTGTCGTCAAAAGAACTACACCATCGCCGCGCCAAGCGGACCCGCTATCAAATCGCCCAGAAGTCACATGGGCGCTTGCGCCTTTCTGTTCATCGTTCAGGACAGAATATTCAGGCTCAGATCATCGATGATCGCATTGGTAAAACGCTTGTTTCGGCTTCCAGCCTTGAAGTTGAATTGCGCAAGAAGCTTAAGACCGGCGCCAATAAAGAGGCCGCCAAGACTATTGGCCAATTGGTTGCCGAACGTGCGATCAAAGCCGGCATTAAGGAAGTTGTGTTTGATAGAGGTGGTTATGTCTATCATGGGCGGATTAAAGAATTAGCCGAAGCCGCACGCGAAGCTGGCTTAACGTTTTAGGAGTGCACTAAATGGCAAGAGCAGAAAAATCAAGAAAGTCCGGTGAGGACAAAGAAGACCAACGCGAAGGCCGAGAACTAATTGAAAAGCTCGTAACCATTAATCGCGTCGCAAAAGTTGTCAAAGGCGGTAAACGTTTTGCCATGGCAGCCGTTGTGATTGTTGGTGATGGCAAGGGCAAGGTGGGCCTAGGTACGGGTAAAGCACGCGAGGTTCCAGAAGCCATTCGTAAAGCAACAGATGCAGCCAAACGCAAGATGCGCCGCGTTCCATTACGTGAAGGCCGCACACTCCATCATGATGTTCAAGGCCGCTATGGGGCAGGCCGCGTAGTCTTACGTACAGCCCCTTCGGGTACCGGTATTATAGCTGGTGGTCCGATGCGCGCCGTATTCGAGGCTTTAGGCTTACATGATGTGGTCGCCAAATCGATTGGTTCTTCCAATCCGCACAACATGATCAAAGCTACTTTTGCGGCTCTAGCCCAAGTCGCAAGTCCGCGTTCGGTCGCCATGCGCCGTGGTAAGAAAGTGAATGAAATTCTAGGCAAGAAACAGACAGATCAGGCTGATGCGAAGGAAGCCTGATAGAACAATAGGATCGTCACATGACAGTTAAGGCACAAACGAAGAGCGCAGCCGGATCTAAGCGACTGGTTGTTGTTACGCAGACCGGCAGCTCATATAACCGCAAGCCAGGGATGCGCGAGACTTTGATCGGTCTTGGTTTAGGCAAAGTACGCGCGACGCGTGAATTAGAAGATACATCGGCCGTGCGTGGCATGATCGAAAAAGTACGCCATCTTGTGAAGGTGGAAGAAAAAGGAAGCAGCAAATGAAACTGAATGATTTGAGAGATAATCCCGGCGCCCGCAAAAAACGTATGATCGTTGGGCGTGGCATTGGTTCCGGCAAGGGCAAAACTTGCGGTCGTGGTGTTAAGGGCCAGAAAGCGCGCACCGGTATATCGGTGGTAGGCTTCGAAGGCGGCCAGATGCCCCTTTATCGTCGTTTGCCGAAGCGTGGGTTTAATAACATATTTGCCAAGGACTATGCCGAGATCAATCTCGGTCGCTTGCAACACGCGATCGAAGGTGGACGCTTAGATGCCAAGCAACCGATAACCGAGGAAATGTTAGTCAAAGCCGGTGTTGTGGCTAAGGCTTGCGATGGCGTGCGCTTGCTCGGTAAGGGTGAGATTAAGGCCAAAGTGCAGTTGACCGTTACCGGCGCCTCTAAATCGGCTGTAGCGGCCATAGAAAAAGCAGGCGGCAAGGTTACGATTACGGCGCCAGCAAAACAGAAAGAATCTGCTGCTTAGCTTTTCAGCTTCCTCTTTGGCAGACATTGGCTTCGGCGACGTTCGTTCGTATCGCGTGAAGAACAGCCATTTTTGCACTGCGTCATAGCTCTAACTTGTTTTGGGCTTGCTAAGTCTCTATATCTTCCTAGTTCTTAATTATGATCGTGAAATCCACCCATGGCATCTCCAGCTGAATCCCTTGCCGCAAATTTAAATATGTCAGCCTTTTCAAAGGCGACAGAGCTCAAGAGCCGTGTATGGTTCACACTCTCAGCGCTCATCGTTTATCGTATTGGTACTTATATACCGGTGCCAGGGATCGATCCGGTAACGCTTGGCGAGCTTTTTAAACAGCATGGCGGCGGTATTCTCGGCATGTTTGATATGTTTTCTGGCGGTGCCCTTAAGCGTATGACCATTTTTGCGCTCAGTGTTATGCCTTATATTACTGCGTCAATTATCATTCAGCTTTTATCCGCGATTGTGCCCAGTTTTGAGGCGCTCAAGAAAGAAGGCGAAAGCGGCCGGGTCAAACTTAATCAATATGCGCGATATCTAACGGTGCTCTTTGCCGTCGTCCAGTCCTACGCTTTGGCTGTTGGACTTGAGAATATGATGGGTGCTTCTGGCTCGGCCGTGGTCATACCTGGTGCTTTCTTTCGCTTGAGTACGATGGTGACACTGACAGGTGGCACGGTTTTTCTCATGTGGGTTGGCGAACAAATAACGGCGCGCGGCATCGGTAATGGCACTTCGCTGATTATCTATTCAGGTATTGTCGCTAATTTACCGCATGCCATGGCCCAAACTTTGGAGTTGGGGCGTACTGGCGCGCTTTCAACCTGGTTTATTTTTCTTATCCTTGCCCTGATCATAGGTGTTTTGGCTGTCTGTGTCTTCTGTGAGCGGGCGCAACGCCGCATCCTTGTACAATATCCCAAACGTCAAGTCGGCAATAAAATGTATGGTGGCGAGGCCTCGCATCTTCCGCTTAAGATCAATACCTCTGGTGTTATCCCGCCAATCTTTGCCAGCTCGCTTCTGCTTTTTCCTCTAACGTTGGCGAGTTTTACAAATGTGCAACAAAAGGGCGGCTTTTTGGCTGATCTTGTCACCGAACTCGGCCATGGCAAACCGCTGTTTATGATCCTTTATGCCGCGCTCATTATCTTTTTTGCGTTCTTTTATACGGCCGTCGTTTTCAACCCGCAGGAAACGTCGGATAACCTCAAAAAATACGGCGGCTTCGTTCCTGGTATACGTCCCGGTAAAAATACAGCGGATTATTTTGATTATGTGCTGACGCGTCTCACTGTTCTCGGTGCCTTCTATCTGGCGGGGATCTGTCTCTTGCCTGAGTTTCTGATGTCAAAGGGTGCCGTGCCATTTTATCTTGGCGGAACATCCCTTCTCATTGTCGTCAGCGTTACAATTGATACCATTTCTCGCATCCAATCCCACCTCATTGCCCACCAATACGAAGGGCTAATCAAAAAATCTAAACTACGCAGTGGGCGCTAAGTCTTAGTCGGGGAGAGTTAATCGTATGAATATTATTCTTCTAGGCCCACCAGGAGCTGGAAAGGGCACTCAGGCCCGTTTTCTAGAAGAAAAATACGGCATGTTGCAGTTAGCTACAGGTGACATGCTCAGAGCCGCCATTCGGCGCGCCGAGCCTATCGGCGTTGAAGCCAAAAAAATTATGGATCAAGGAAAATTAGTTCCCGATCAATTAATGATCAAAATGATAGAGGTCAGTATCGAGCATCCTGCTTGCACGCGGGGGTTTATTCTCGACGGATTTCCACGAACGGTACCGCAGGCCGAAGCGCTGGATGTTATGTTAGCCTCGCGGCATAAAAAACTGGATGCCGTCATTGAACTCAGCGTTGACGAAGCCACTCTGATTGAACGAATTTCCGGTCGATTTATATGTGCCAAGTGCGGCGCTGGCTATCATGACAAATTTATGCCGACAAAAGTTCCAGGTGTCTGTGATGAATGTGGCAATAAGGAGTTTATCAGGCGCCCAGACGACAATGCTGAAGTGCTTAAAACGCGGTTAAAGGCCTTTAATGAGCAAACGGCACCCATTTTGCCTTATTATAAAGGAAAAAACCTTCTCCATATTGTCGATGGCATGGCATCGATGAAAGAAGTCCAAGAAAAGATTGAGTCTATCCTTGAGATGGCTAAAAAGTCCTGATTCTTGTGTTTTTAGAAGCACCCCGCCCCCCTTGCCTTTGTTGGTAAAAAATCAGATCATCTTTCTTAGGAAAAGCTTAAAATTAAAGCTTTATCTGTAGGTGATAAATTCCTTCCTTTTGTTGCATTTGCCCATCCTTAACCATACGGCAAGACTTTTATGCCAAAAATTGCGCTTGCAGTTTGTGTCTATCGCTCGGGGTTTTTGCCGCAAATCTTACCTCTCTTCACTTAGCTTCCAGCCGGGTGAAAAATGTGATCTTCGATGAGTTGTTTCGATAAGGGAGAAGAAGCGTGAGTCAATTAGCTAATCTTAAAGTTCTAGTTGCTGACGATCATTTTTTGATCCGGCAATTTGTTCGCAATACTTTGCAGGAATCGAAAATCACCAATGTGCAAACGGCCGCCGATGGCAATGAAGCTATTGACCTTGTGCAAAAGGCTTATGAAGCGCACCAGTCCTACGACATCGTTTTTCTCGACTGGAACATGCCAACGATCTCTGGGCTGGAAGTACTAAGTTACTTCCGCGCCAAGCCAGAATATGCCGACACGGCCTTCGTCATGCTAACGGCCGAGTCTGAACAACAGAACATCATGAAGGCGATTAAAGCGGGAGCGACTTCTTATATTATTAAGCCGGTTTCTCCTTCTGATTTGGGAAAAAAACTTATTGAGATTAATGAGTGGATTAAACGCAAGCGCCAAACGACGCAGGTTATGAATGGATAAGGGCATCGACGCTAAACAGGAAGTGCAGGGGAAAGCCATGTCGCAAAATGTACATCTGGCGTTAGATGAACAGCTCGCCAAAGATATTTCAGCGGCTGTTTGTAACGCTATGCGCGAGACCTTTGCCGCCGAAGTGACGCCCGGTGTCTATGAGATCGGCGAGGGAATGGTCTCCTTGGTTGGTGACGTTTCAGGCGTTATTGGTATGGCCCAAAACTATCTCGAGGGTACTTTAACCCTCTGTCTGACCTTTGAAACGGTGCGTGATATTTTGCCTCAAGTTATTGGTAAGTCAGTTTCCGTTACGCATGAAATGGCTGTTGATGCTGTAGGCGAAATTACTAATATGATTTTTGGTCAGGTCAAAGCCGATCTAAATCGCCGCGGTTACAATCTCAAACTTGGTATTCCAAGCGTGGTGACCGGTCGTGGGCACTTTGTCAGTCAATTCCATCGCGGCAAATACATGATCGTACCTTTTCATCTTGATGGCCAATTGTTTCAGGTGCATATCGCCTTGCATACCAGTCATAACGACAACAAACCGCATTAAGCATGGCGGAAAAATGGACTGCCATGTTCCATACTTCCAAAAAAAAGACTTCTTCAGCTTCCGCGGGCATGGCAAAGGACGTGCAGCCATCGCGCGCTAACGCCGAAAATAAAACGGTGCTGACGGAAGCCATCCGCCAGGTTGACATCATTCATACGTCTCTTGCCGGCATGACGGCCATTGTTCTGATGTTGCTGTATGCGGTGGCGTTGCCGGTCTTTGGCTACCCTCCTGTCAACCAGGTTTTCGCTTTTGTCATCATGACCTTGGCTGCCTTTGTGGGCATTGCTGGACTTTACTACATGAACTACCGTGTTCATGAGCATGTCAGTCAACAAGCGCGGTTGACAGAAGTTCTCGTTAATAGTCTAGGTCAGGGGTTTCTCGTATTCGATATTGAAGGCAAATGTGGTCCGGTCTATTCCCAGGCCTGTATCGATTTACTTGAAACAGTTCCGGCGGATAAAAGCGTCGTAGATGTGCTGCATATACCTGAAGCTCAGCGCGTTGATTTTAAGGACTGGATGGACGTTCTGTTTATGCCCAACCATGCCCTTGGTTTTGATGACGTTATCGCCTTTATGCCTCAGTTCTTCCCGCACAGCCAAGGCCGTCGCATCAGTCTGATGTATCGTCCCATTCGGGCCAAAGACGGATCTCTCATGCAAGTCGTGGTCATTGCCACCGACCAAACCGAAGAATATGAAGCGCAGCAACGCGCCAAACAACAACAGAACTTTGCCAACATGATTTGCCGCATCTTCAGGGAACGCAATCAGTTCCGCGCGACCCTAACTCAGTTACGCGAGTTTCTAGAAGCTGCCGAAGGGCCCAAAGTTAAGCGCGAAGAGGCGGCGCCTATATTACGCTCACTGCACACTTTAAAGGCAACGGTTAAACATTTTAGTTTAGTAGAACTAGGCGATATTATTAATCAGATTGAAAAAGATTTGCGTAGCGAAGCGATTGTTACCGATGAAGCTTTTCAATTGGAGCTCAGTGCCGGCCGTCAAAAAGTTGCTGCTGGCCTTGCGCGTGTCATGAACGAAGTGCGCGACTTGATCGGTAGCGATTATGAGTGGCGCGGCAATATGCATGAAATTGAAGAAGCGACGGTTTATGATTTTGCGCGTGAGATGGAAGCCAGGCACGCAGATCCCGAACTTGTGCGTCGGTTTCTAAGCTCGATTGCGGCCGTTCCGATCAATGATTGTTTTCGTTCTTTTGACCGTGAATTACAAGAGCTTGCCGCCATCATGGGTAAACAAGTGAAACCGATCCGTTACACGGGCAGTAATCCACGTGTGCTGACACAACCTATTCAGGGCTTGTTATTCTCGCTGACGCACGTCTGTCGCAATATTGCCGATCATGGTATCGAAGCCCCTGTAACACGTTTAGCGCGCGGCAAAGATCCCATGGGCCAAGTTGCTATTCATACCGAAATTGTTATCGGTGATGAAAAGAAAGAATGGCTGCGCATTGTAATCAGCGATGACGGTAATGGTATCGATCCGTCGCGTGTCCGTGCCAAGTTGGCCGCGAGCGATCCTAATGGGGCGTGGCGGTTTGAAGACGATCAAACGGTCATTCAACATATCTTTTCATGGGGCATCTCAACGCGTGATGACATCAATGAGTTGTCGGGGCACGGCGTTGGCATGGAGGCGGTTGAGCGCGAAGTGAGGCTATTGGGGGGCTCGATCAAGGTCTCATCAAGTCTCTATCAAGGGGCACGTTTTGATATCCGTATTCCCTATATTCTCAGTATGAACGTAAATTCAGACCCTAAGATTCACGCCATCCATGCTTAAAGCCGTGAAAAACTTCCTTTATCTATTTGAAATAACAAATAAAACTAGAGTTTTTCTTAGCTGCCGTTTGGCTTGACAGTTAACAATCCATCCCTATACTCGCGCGTCTCGGCCCCAAAGACGGGGCAGGGTTTCTTTTTGTGCTTTTTGATGCATCGCAGTGGCGGTTGCGCGTAGCGCAAAGCGGTTGCGACAACTGGAATTATCGTCGCCGGCGCCTCGGACGATGGCGTCAGGGCGGCGGTTTGCTGTTTTTATGGATGAAGGAGAGACGTGTGGCTCGTATTGCAGGTGTAAATATTCCCGCAGCAAAACCTTTGCACATTGCGTTGCGCTATATTTATGGCATTGGACCTACCAATGCTCTTGAGATTTGCGAACGCGTCGGTGTTACCGCTACCAAGCGTGTCAATCAGTTGACGGAATCTGAAGTTCTCCGCATTCGCGAAGATATCGACAAAAATTACAAAGTCGAAGGCGACTTACGTCGCGAAGTTGCGATGAACATCAAACGTCTCATGGACCTTGGTTGTTATCGTGGCTTGCGTCATCGCAAGGGTTTGCCGGTTCGCGGTCAACGCACGCACACCAATGCACGCACGCGTAAAGGTAAAGCTAAGCCGATTGCCGGCAAGAAGATTGCAACCAAGAAATAATCATACAGGATAATGGATCGCATATATGGCTAAGCAAGAAAAACCAGCAGCATCAGACCAGAAGACGTCGGCAGCACCCGTCGCACGTCGTCGCCGCGAACGTAAGAATATCGTCAACGGTACGTGTCATGTGAATGCAAGTTTCAATAATACGATTATCACCATAGCCGATGCGCAGGGAAATGCGATCGCTTGGTCATCCTCCGGTTTGATGGGCTTTAAAGGTTCGCGTAAATCCACGCCCTATGCGGCGCAGGTGGCGGCTGAGGATGCGGGACGTAAAGCGATGGAGCATGGCGTACGCACCATCGAGGTTGAAGTTAAGGGGCCAGGGGCAGGACGCGAATCGGCCTTACGTGCCTTGCAGGCAGTCGGTTTTTCGATCACGTCGATCCGCGACGTGACGCCTATACCGCACAATGGTTGCCGTGCCCCTAAAAGACGGCGTGTGTAGTCAGTATTGTTTTAACGATTAACTGTTTTCTCGAACGAAAGAGGGTAAGCCGTGTTGCAAAGAAACTGGAAATCACTCATTCAGGCAACCAAGCAGATTCACACGTCGGATGATCCGAAACGTGTAGCAACTGTTGTCGCCGAACCGTTGGAACGCGGCTTTGGTATGACGCTCGGCAATGCGCTGCGCAGGATATTGCTATCCTCGTTGCAGGGCGCCGCTGTAACATCGATCCAGATCGAGGGTGTTTTGCATGAATTTTCGAGCATCCCCGGCGTTCGCGAAGACGTTACCGACATCGTTCTGAATATCAAGGCCTTGGCGCTTCGCATGCACAGCGAGGGGCCGCGTAAAATCCGTTTGCGCGCAGATGGCCCTGGTGAAGTTACGGCCAAACAGATCGAGACCAGCTCAGATATCGAAATTATGAATCCAGATCTCGTCATTTGCACACTCGATCGTGCGGCAAAGCTGGTGATGGAAATGACCGTCGACAGTGGTCGCGGGTACATACCTGCTGCCGCGTTACGCAAGGAAGACACGCCTATTGGCTTGATACCTATTGACGCTCTTTTTAGTCCAGTTCGCAAAGTTGCTTACAAAGTTGAGAACAGCCGCGTAGGACAAGTTACCGACTATGATAAATTGTCGATGACGGTTGAAACCGATGGCTCGATCACGCCTGAAGATGCAATCGCCGTTGCGGCGCGCATTCTTCAAGACCAATTGCAGCTCTTCATCAACTTTGAAGAACCCAAGCAAGCCATGCAGCAAGAAGCTGTTGGTGAATTACCGTTCAATCGTAATCTGTTGCGCAAGGTTGATGAGTTGGAACTTTCTGTACGTTCAGCCAACTGCCTCAAGAACGACAACATCGTTTATATCGGCGACTTGGTGCAAAAGAGTGAAGGCGAGATGCTGCGTACGCCAAATTTTGGTCGCAAAAGTCTCAACGAGATCAAAGAAGTTCTTTCGCAAATGGGTTTAAATTTGGGCATGCAAATTCCCAACTGGCCACCTGAAAACATCGAAGATCTTGCTAAAAGGCTTGAAGAGCCATTTTAAATTAATTGGGTTCTAATACTGCAAAGTAAAACTTCAGGTTAGAGCCTATACTTAATCGGTTCCTGCAAGAAAGTTTCACATGAAACTCATCACAGGGGCCAAGCCAAAGGGAAGGACACGCTATGCGTCACGCAATTGCCGGCCGTAAGCTCAACAGAACGAGCAGCCATCGTCAAGCGATGTTCGCCAATATGGCTGTTGCACTTATCCAGAACGAACAGATCCGCACAACGTTGCCGAAAGCGAAAGATCTTCGTCCTGTTGTTGAAAGGCTGATTACCTTGGGCAAAAAAGGCGGCTTGGCTAATCGTCGTCGCGCGCATGCAATTCTTCGTGATGAGGAAA
Source organism: Alphaproteobacteria bacterium (assembly GCA_013286365.1). GTDB lineage: Bacteria > Pseudomonadota > Alphaproteobacteria > UBA9219 > UBA9219 > JABDFY01. The sequence goes on along the minus strand of JABDFY010000008.1, from coordinate 5,545 downwards.
GTGTACGCAAACTGTTTGATATTTTATCAAAGCGGTACGAGAAGCGTTCCGGAGGTTATACCCGCGTATTGAAAGCTGGTTTCCGTTATGGTGACGCGGCTGCGATGAGTGTTATTGAGCTTATTGATCGCGATCCAGAAGCTAAAGGCCGTAAGGACATTGAGGCTGCTACCAAGCAGACTGAAAAAGAAATGAACGAGGCACACGTTTAATGCGCGTCAATCGCTGCCTCCTGTTGTTCCTGCTAGGCACTTTAACGGCGTGCACTTTTGGCGGATCCAAAGAAGAAACCTATACCAATAAAGCCGGCGAAACCACGGTCATCGAGAGTGACCGCGAGCTCTGTGTCCATTCCTGCAATGACGACTATTCACGCTGCATGGACAGCGATCCAGCCCAGAAAACAATCGAGGGCATGCCCCCAGGTATGGTTGGTGCCGCAGCTGATTGTAGGAACTCCCTGCAGGAGTGCCTGCCCTCCTGTAAGGGCAGATAATAAAGGCCTATAAAATTATCACCTGCGGTATTCACAAGGGCCTTGTGGCTTACTATCTTGTTCCTAGCCATGATGAAACTTAACGTAACAAGTATCGTCCTTCTGATACTAGCGATAACGCTCTTCGGTAGTAGCGGCAGCTTTGCTCAGAGCCAGCAAGTGCCCGAAACTCGGCAACAGATTACCTTCAGCTATGCCCCACTCGTCAAACAGGTGGCGCCAGCCGTCGTCAATATCTATGCCTCTAAAGTCATACAGCAACGCGTCGTTTCGCCCTTGTTAGATGATCCGTTCTTTCGTCAGTTTTTCGAGGGCTCCATGCCGCCCGGTTTCAATCGCCAAAGGCTGCAAGACTCTCTTGGATCAGGTGTCATCGTAAGATCAGATGGTCTCATTGTAACCAGCAATCACGTCATTCAAGGGGCCGATCAAGTCAAGGTTGTTTTGTCAGACAGGCGTGAATTTGATGCCAAAGTCATAACTTCAGATGACCACTCTGATTTGGCCGTATTGCGGGTTGAAATCAAGGGCGAGCATTTACCTTACATCGAACTGAGAGACTCTGATGAAGCCCAGGTAGGCGATTTAGTGTTGGCTATTGGTGATCCTTTTGGTGTTGGCCAGACGGTAACCAGCGGTATTATTTCGGCGTTGGCGCGTACCGGTGTCGGCACGCATGATTTGAATTATTTTATTCAAACCGATGCTGCCATTAATCCTGGAAACTCCGGTGGCGCGCTCGTTACGATGGATGGCAAGCTTATAGGCATCAATTCTTCCATTTATTCGCAAAGCGGCGGCAATATCGGTATAGGTTTTGCCGTTCCATCCAATATGGTGCGCGCCCTCATTAATGCCGTCGCCCAAGGCATCAAAACCGTTGTGCGGCCATGGACAGGGGTGGGGGGCCAAGAAGTTACGCCAGCGTTGGCGTCTTCTTTAAGTATGTCGCAACCTAGCGGCATGTTGGTCAACGACCTTCATTCGCTCAGCCCGGCACGCAAAGCGGGTCTTCGCATTGGCGATGTCGTGACGTCCGTCAACAATCGCACTGTCGATGGGCCCGACGCGTTTCAATATCGCATAGCCACACTGCCCATCGGCTCAATGGCTGATCTCGGTATCATGCGTCAGGGGCAAAAATCAGACATTCAAATCAATCTCATAGCACCTCCAGAAGATCCACCGCGCGAGCAGACCATTGTCGGCGGACGCAACCCCTTAACAGGGGCTACGATCGCCAATTTGTCGCCGGCCTTAGGCGAAGAGATGAATATTCACAGTATCGAAAGAGGGGCTGTTGTCATCAGCCTTAAAGACAATACGCTCGCCGTAAGCATTGGATTGCAGATCGGTGATGTCATCACGGCTGTCAATGATGAGAAAGTAGATTCTGTAAGCACAGCCCTAGCGGCTGTCAACGCGAGCACCAAAGGTTGGCGCGTACAGATCAAACGCGGCGATAATACGCTTACAATCATGGTCAGCGGGTGAGTAAAGCTGCGCCATCTCTATTTTCAGAGACTGTGCCGCGGCCATTGGCAGATCGTTTGCGCCCACAAAAGATTGTCGATGTCGTTGGACAAGATCACATTTTATCTCAAGCAGCGCCCATTGGCCGGATGGTTGCAGGCAAACGTTTATCGTCGATTATCTTCTGGGGTCCGCCTGGTTGCGGTAAAACGACGATTGCGCGTCTTTTAGCCGAAGCCGTTGGCCTTTATTTCGAGCCTGTATCGGCCGTAGCTTCTGGCGTTGCCGATTTGCGCAAAATATTCGAATCCGCCCAAGGTAGGCGCGCTTCAGGACAGGGCACGCTGCTTTTTATTGATGAAATTCATCGCTTCAATCGGGCACAACAGGACGTTTTATTGCCTTATGTTGAAGACGGAACTGTAGTTTTAGTCGGTGCTACAACCGAAAATCCGTCGTTTGAGTTGAACGGCGCTCTTCTATCACGTTGCCAAGTTTTGGTGCTTAACCGCCTCGATGATGCGGCCCTTGAGTTGCTGCTTGCGCGTGCTGAACAGATGGCAAAACGCAAATTGCCGCTTAATAATGAAGCGCGTACGGCCTTAAAAGCCATGGCGGACGGCGATGGACGTTATATTTTGACGATGGCGGAAGAACTCCTGACATTACCTCAAGAGAGAGAACTCGATCCACAAACATTGGCCGACTTCGTTCAACGCAGGCGTCCGCTCTATGATAAAGCCCAGGAAAGTCATTACAACTTGATCAGTGCACTGCATAAGTCGCTGCGCGGTTCGGATTGTGATGCGGCGCTATATTGGCTCGCGCGCATGTTAAGCGGTGGCGAAGACCCACGTTACATTGCAAGACGCCTCACGCGTTTTGCAAGTGAAGATATAGGTCTTGCCGATCCCCAAGCTCTCCCAATCGCACTTTCGGCTTGGGAGGCATATGAACGCATGGGTAGCCCTGAAGGCGAACTGGCTATTGCTGAGTTGGTTATATATTTAGCAACGGCTCCTAAATCCAATGCGGGCTATATAGCCCTCGGCGAGGCTATGCGTGCTGCCAAAGAATTCGGCTCGTTGATGCCTCCAAAACATATTCTCAATGCGCCAACAAAGTTGATGAAAGATATCGGTTACGGTGAAGGATATGAATATGATCACAACACCGAGGACGCGTTTTCAGGCCAAAATTATTTTCCAGATACAATGGAGCGAAAGGAATTTTATCGTCCTACCGATCGCGGATTTGAGCGCGAAATAAAAAAACGCCTCGATTATTGGGGAGCCTTGCGCCAGCGGCTAAAAACAAGATAATTGCTCATGATCCAGGTCTTCTCAATGTGTGGAGGCTAACTATATGATTTTGTGATTATTATTTGAGGTCATTCCGACAAAAATATGGCCATGAAACTAAAGTTAGTATAAACATCGTGCTGTAAAAAGTGTAAGAAATTCTACGCGGTAATTTTAAGATAGCTTGTTTATTTGGAAGATAGTTATGGCTCAAATCACAAATTTTATTCGGCAATCCATTCGCTTCTTAGCAAGAGATGTTTGTGTATTATTGACTTTCGCCCGAGCTGCAACTTTGGCAACAAGTGCTCTCGCCGCCGTGCCGCCACCTGTACCTGGAGATCCGATACCGGGAGACTTTGTTCACTCTTATGCTAAACTTGATCAAGATCCTCGAGGAAATCCGGTTCGATATCCTGATGGTAGCCCAGTATGTGTGCAATATATCGTGGTGAAAGATAATATCACTTCAATTAATCTGGCGGCATTTTCCGTGGACGAAAGAAAAGATGCTTTAGCGCCTGGTAAATTTACACCCTATGTAATATGCCCTAGCGATTTAACCGAAGGGGAGCCAACGGAAATTAGCTTTCCAATCCCTGGTTCTGGACGCCGCATGTTTTCCGCGCATCAACTTGTACTTAAGTTACATGCAATCAACAATGAGTGAGAAGCTAGTCCTCAATGTCAAAATTGATGAGTAAGTAGGCACTGAAATAACACGAACGGGCCTCGTTCGTTGGTGCCAATGCCGCCTTAAATTATGTTTTGGCGTAGATGACCTTTTTAGCTGTATTGAGCAGACTTTATCGCATTTAACACATGTTTTTACATACTACTTGCCTTGAATAGGCAGGATGTTATGGTGCTTTGTACGCTGATTTAGGGGTTATCATGTCTACAAATAATTCATTTTTTGCGCAAAGATTGAATAAAGTTAAACCATCGCCGACAATGTCGATTACAAAGCTAGCTTTAGAACTTAAGGCATCTGGCAAAGACATCATTGGGCTGTCAGCTGGTGAGCCCGATTTTGATACGCCTGATCACATCAAAGATGCAGCCATAGCTGCAATCAAACGCGGTGAAACAAAATATACGGCCGTTGATGGCACGCAGGCACTGAAGCAAGCTGTGTGTGATAAATTTAAGCGCGAAAATGGGCTGTCTTATAAACCAAATCAAGTAACGGTAGGTACCGGTGGTAAGCAGGTCATCTTTAATGCCCTGATGGCAACCGTCAGTCCAGGCGATGAAGTTATTATTCCTGCGCCCTACTGGGTTTCGTATCCTGATATGGTCAATTTGGCGGGAGGTAATCCGGTATTTGTGGTTACGACAGCAGATAGCGGTTTCAAACTACATCCCCATGCCTTGGAAAAGGCGATTACATCACGTACCAAATGGCTCATCATAAACTCGCCCAATAATCCAACTGGCGCTGCCTATACAAAAGAAGAATTAGGCGCCCTGTCTGAGGTTCTTTTGCGCCATCCGGATGTATGGATACTTACAGACGATATGTACGAGCACCTTGTCTATAACAAGTTTGAATTCACAACGATTGCTCAGATTGAACCCAAGCTTTATGAACGAACCTTGACCGTCAACGGCGTTTCGAAAGCTTATAATATGACGGGATGGCGTATAGGTTATGCTGGTGGACCGGAAGCGCTGATTAAAAGAATGGGCGAAATACAAGGCCATTCTACGAGTAATCCAAGTTCTATTAGCCAGGCGGCTGCCCTTGCGGCTTTAACTGGACCAACTGATTTTATGGCGAAACAGCTTGATGTTTTCCGTCAGCGCCGCGACATGGTCGTTGAGATGTTAAACCAAGTGTCTGGAATTAAATGCCAGACACCGGAAGGGGCCTTTTATGTATATCCAAGCTGTGCTGGCGTCATTGGTAGGAAGACGCCTGAGGGAACTGTTTTGAACTCGGACGAAGACTTTGTACGCTACCTTTTAGAGAGTGAGGGCGTGGCTGCGGTACCTGGTACAGGCTTCGGTTTGGCACCCTATCTTAGGATCTCATATGCAACCTCAACCGAGGCGCTACGTGAGGCTTGCACACGCATCAAACGGGCTTGCGAGAAACTTACCAACGGCAACAAAGCGGCCGCCTGATTAGGCCTTTTTCTTCAAATCAAGAGCAACCGAGTTAATACAATAGCGAAGGCCAGTGGGCTTGGGGCCATCGGTGAAAACGTGTCCCAGATGCGCCTCGCAGCGGCTACAGAGAACTTCTGTACGAAACATACCGTGGCTGGCA
>JABDFY010000007.1:69614-69759 GCA_013286365.1 Alphaproteobacteria bacterium | reverse complement strand
TTGTCACTCGACATCAATTCAGCCTCAAGCCCATCCAAGACAGCTTGGGCAGCTAGATCGCAATAGAGTTCGATCGCGCGCGATGCATCGTCGTTACCAGGAATAGGATGGGTAATATGGGTAGGATCAGAATTACTATCGACGA
>JABDFY010000007.1:67438-69604 GCA_013286365.1 Alphaproteobacteria bacterium | reverse complement strand
GATCAAAGAAAACATCTAGATTGAAGAGGCAACTAAGCTCGGGAAGCCCGAGCTTAGTTGCCTCTTCAATCGAGATGTTTTCTTTGATCGTATCAATGACAAACAGAATATCCGGCAACCCGCCCATATCCTTGATGCCGCCCAAGGCGCGCTCAAGCTTGTCGCGCTCACGCGTCATCTGCAGCATTTCCTTTTTAGTGAATTTACCTGGAGCTTCGAGTTTTTCAGTGAGTTCACGCAACCGCTTGATGGATTGCGAAATTGTTTTCCAGTTTGTCAGCATGCCGCCAAGCCAACGATGGTTGACATAGTACTGACCGCAACGTTTGGCAGCTTCGGCAATACGTTCCTGGGCTTGACGCTTGGTGCCGACAAAAAGAACGCGGCCACCGCCAGCGGCGACATCGCGCATCGTTTGAAGCGCGCGCTGCAACGCAGGAACCGTTTGTTCCAGATCAATGATGTGCACAGAGTTGCGCACGCCAAAGAGATAAGACTCCATTTTAGGATTCCAGCGGCGCGTGTTGTGGCCAAAATGAACGCCAGCTTCAAACAATTGCCGCAGGGATACGACGGGCATCGTCATGATTTTCTTCCTTTTCCGGTTAATCCGCCATGCGTTGTAGAGCCGCCTTAGCGGCACCGGACGGCTGATGGCGGGACAGACCGCATCAACCAAACGCATGTGAGTTTTAAGTTACCCTGGGAACCATTCCCTATAGGCAGGCGTTTTGTAAGTGATAAAGCGCGGGAATGCAATGAGTTTGTCGCCTTGGCTGGAGCGCCCCTAGAGGCTAACCAATTGATTTATAATGATTAATATTCAACCACCTCTAAACCACCACCGATCTGACGAAGGCTGGACTTCATGACATCAGAAAGCTGCCAGCTCCCTGCAAGCTCTACTTCAGCTTCTTCGTCATCCAACTCGAGATGTAATATGACGCGCCCACGTCCCGGTGCTGCGGCATCCAAAAGTTTTTTGACCTCGGCAACGAGGGCAGAATCGAAAAGTCGAACACGGATACCTTGCGCGGCACGTTGCGCAGCTTCGGTTAAAGACTCGATGGAGCGAGCAATAAAGCGTAATTCATCGCCTCTATCAGGACCACCTTGGCGTGTGTCGCTTTGGGCATCGACCTCCACCAGCAGCGCTTGTCCCGCCTCCAACATATCGCGGCGGGCAGCAAGCAGTTCCGAAAATACTGTGATTTCAAAAGCCCCGCTGGTATCTGACATTTGTATGAATGCAAATTTGTTGCCCGCTTTTGATGTGCGTTCCTGTTTGCCAAGAACGATGCCGCCAAGCTTGAACCGGCTTGGCCCCAGCACACGTTGCTTGGACGCAACGCTATTAACCGTCACAACACCCATGCGCTCTAATACAGCCCGATAATTATCAAGCGGATGGGCCGAAAGATAAAATCCAAGCGCTTGGAATTCATGCTGCAGTCGTAAAATCTCGTCCCACATCTTTATTTGCGGCAAGGGCGGACGTATATCGGCCTCTGCTGTGCCAAACATATTTGTCTGACCGCTACTCCGTTCGTCGCCTCTTTGATGGCTATGTTTCAAAAGCAGATCAACCGCTTCCATGACCTGCGCACGATTGCGGTTAAGGCTATCGAAAGCGCCTGCCGTGATAAGGTTTTCCATCTGTTTTCGGTTCATGGCCTTGGCATCAACGCGTTCCGCAAAATCAAACAGGTCTTTAAACGGACCCACGGTATCGCGCGCTTCTACGACCGCGCGCATGGCAGCGTCACCGACACCTTTGATGGCGGCAAGGGCATAGCGGATGGCGGGTTTACCGTCTTCACGTTCTTCAACGGCAAATAGCGGAAAGGATTTATTGATATCAGGCGGTAAGAGGGTGATTGAGTGCCGCACTAATTCTTGGCGGAATATATTAAGTTTATCGGTATCGTTTAACTCAAAGTTCATAGCAGCAGCAAAAAATTCAACCGGATAGTTCGCTTTCAGCCAAGCTGTTTGATATGCAATTAACGCATAGGCGGCCGCATGAGATTTATTAAAACCGTAACCTGCGAATTTATCGATCTGATCAAAAATCATGCCTGCTTGATTTTCCGGAACGCCATTGCGGGCAGCACCGGCGATAAAATTGGCGCGCTGCGCAGCCATTTCTGAGGCTTTCTTCTTGCC